>JALZKK010000348.1 GCA_030859285.1 Acidobacteriota bacterium
TGCTCTACTTCGACTCGGTGCGGATCAATCTCGGTCTCTTCCAACGCGACATCAACGTGGTCTGGGACCTCGCGCCGCACGATCTCTCGATCATGGATTTCCTCGTCGAGAGTGAGCCGGTCGCGCTGACCGCCACCGGCAGTTGCCACATTGAGCAAGGCATCGAAAATATCGCCTACGTCATGCTCCGCTTCGCCGACCAATTCATCGCGCATTTTCATTTCAACTGGCTCGCGCCCGTCAAGATTCGCCGCACGCTGATCGCCGGAAGCAAGAAAATGATCGTCTATGACGACATCGAGCCGACTGAGAAAGTGCGCGTCTATGACAAGGGCGTGACGACGAACCGCAGCGAGAGCGACACCGACAAAGAAGCCGCCTACCGCACGCTCGTCAGCTACCGCACCGGCGATGTGTGGGTCCCGAAATTAGATTCGACCGAAGCCCTCCAACACGTCACCGCCGAATTCCTCGACGCGATCCGCTGCTCGCGCCGCCCGCTAACCGACGCTTCGGCGGGACTGCGCGTCGTGCGCCTGCTCGAAGCCGCGCAAGAATCGATCAATCAAGGCGGGCGGTTGATTGAACTTTAGTTAGGCACTTTGTGGAAACTTATGCTCGATTATGAGTGCTGCATTTGTAAGGATACAGTCTCTGCCGTGAGTAGCGCGGTATCCCTCGACCCTTGCGCGTTGATTCTAGTCAGCAATATCGACCAGCCGCGTGAGGGCCAGAAGGAACAGCAATTCTTCTGCCACTTCGAGTGCTTCCGTCGGTTGGTGAATAACGACGGGATTATGTACATCATGGAGTTGGATGCCGCCACCATCGGCGAGATTGAGCGGGATGAGGAGAATTGGTCTGAGGATGAAGGCCGCGCCTAACAAATGACACGAGTTCCTTTGCTCGATCTCAAACAACAACACACCGCGTTGCGCGAAGATTTGCGGACAGCGCTTGATCGCGTGATCGACTCGCAACAGTTCGTCCTCGGTCCCGAAGTGCGCGCCCGAAGAAGAGATCGCGCGCGCAACGCTGGCGCTGCTGCTCTATCCTGAATTAAATTCTGAGCAGCAGTAGTCTGTGGTCGATGCGATTAGCCGGTTTCGGCTTCAATAAAGCGCATGAGATTGAGGAAGGGAAACCATTTCACGCTGGAGGCCCAAAGAGCGCAAAGAGAAAACCTTTTGTTTTCTTCGCGCCCTGTGCGCCTCCAGCGTGAGACCGGCTTTGCTTTCGGGAGGCCCGTATTCGATGAGTCATCAAGCACACATCTCGGATCAACTCGTCGGCACGGTCAAAGGGCCGGGTGAGTTGCCGCATGAGTTTCTCTTCATCACGGCGGACAACCGGCGCGCGCGCATCGGCGAGTTCGTCTATTACACGGCGCACGACGGCACGGAAGAGCGGCGCATTCTCGGCAACATCACCGCGCGCCGCCTCGTGCGGCAACTGCCCGATGCTTTCCTTTCCGATCCCGAAACGCCGCCGTCAATCGTTTCTTCGATGATCGGCTTGGACGGAGAAGGCTGTGAGTTGTACGAGATCACGGTCGAGACCATCGGTTATTTCAGCCGGCGGATGGGCGATTTCGTCAATCCGCGCATCCCGCCGATGACGGGCGATTCCGTTTTCCTCGCTTCGTCGGAAACACTCGCCGAAGTCCTCTCGCCCAAACGCGCGGGCGAGCTAGGCGCAGCGCACGTTGGAAGTTTGCTGACGCGCGAAGCGAATGAAGTCCCCGTCGTCTTGGCGATCAAGGATGTCGTCTCGACGCACCTTGCGATTTTGGCTTCGACGGGCGCGGGCAAGTCTTACACGGCGGGCGTCCTTATCGAAGAGTTGATGATGCCGCACAACCGCGCGGCGGTTCTCGTCGCTGATCCTCACGGCGAGTACGGCACGCTGCAAACCGTCGCCGACGATCCGCGCTTTCGCGGCACGGACGGCTACCGGCCCGAAGTCAAAATCTTCACGCCCGACCGCGTGAAAGTTCGCTTCTCTTCGCTGACCGAAGCCGACATTAAATATCTTCTGCCCGAAGGCACTTCGGACAAGATGCTGCACTTTCTCTCGCAAGCCTATCGCGCATTGATGACGCGCGTGGACGAGGAGCGCGGCTTGTGGAGTTATCACGATCTGCGCGACGCGGTGAAGGAGCAGAAATACGAAGGCAACGAGCGCAGCGAATCCTCGAATGCCAGTTCCATCGAAGGCTTGCTCTGGCGTTTGGATATGCGCTTTGATAACAACCCGGTCTTTTCAGACAACGAACACATCCCGCTCAAAGATTTATTCCGGCCCGGTCGCTGCACCGTGCTGCAACTCTCCGACATCGAACAGCAAGAGCAGCAAGTGATCGTTGCTACGCTGTTGCGCCGCGTCAACAAAGCGCGCATGGCGACGGTGCGCGAGAATGTCGATCCGAACAGCGAGAGTCACCTGCCCTATCCCGTCTTCACGCTTTTAGAAGAGGCGCATCGCTTCGCGCCCGCCGGCCAGACAGTCGTCTCGACCAATGTGCTGAAACAAATTCTCTCCGAAGGCCGCAAGTTCGGCGTCGGCATCGGCTTGATCACGCAACGGCCCGGCAAGCTCGATCAGGACGTACTGTCGCAATGTATGACGCAAGTCATCATGCGAATCGTCAACCCCATCGATCAAGACACGGTCGCCAAATCGGTCGAAGGCGCAGGCCGCCAGTTGCTTGCCGAACTTCCCGCGCTGACCAAAGGCCAAGCCGTGATCAGCGGCGTCGGCGTCAACACGCCCGTCATGTGCCGCGTCCGCGCGCGCCTCACCCGACACGGCGGCGAGACCCAAGACGCGCCCGCCGAATGGGCCAAATGGCACTCGCAGACTGAACAAGAACATCGCCAACAAGACAACGCCATCCTCGTCGGCAAGCCGGACAAGAAAGTAGAAAAGTTTCGCGGCGTAAGGCTCTGAACAGGAGCAGGAGGCAGATTATAGGAGCAGGAAGCAGGAGTCTGCGGTCGATAAGCTGAACGTTGAAGATCGCTATTCAAGATCGATTAGCACAAACCGACTGCCTCCTGCCCCTGCCTCCTGCTCCTGCCGTCTGCCTCCTGCTTATTGACTTTCGTCATCGGGCGGGCATATCGTTGGCGCGTCTCGTAAACTTCCGGGTGGGCCGTGCCGCAGAGACGTGCGGGAGTTCACATCAACCTCGCAATCTGCGATGGCATAGCTTCTGCTGTCCGAGTCTGAAGCGCGGTCTTCGTTTCAGAGATCGCCTACCTTTTCCTTCGGAGGAACAAACCCCATGCGACGAACGACCAGACATT
>JALZKK010000367.1 GCA_030859285.1 Acidobacteriota bacterium
TGACCGGTTTGCAGTCTGACGATAACGGCTACGCGCAGACGGGCGTGATCCTCGCCGATTTACTCGGCCTACCGCACGCGACGATTGTGATCGAGGTGGACGCTTCGGGCGAACAGTTGCGCGTCAAGCGCGAGTTGGAGAGCGGCTGGTATCAATGGTACGCGATGCAGAAGCCTGCGCTTTTGACCATCCAATCCGGCATCAGCCAGATTCGCTACGCAACACTGAAGGGCATCATGGCCGCCAAGAAGAAAGAGATCAAAGAAGTCGCGCCCGCCACTGATGCCGCCAACGCGCCCGCGCACCAGCGCGTCACCAAAGTTTATTTCCCGCTCAAAACCAAGCAAACACAGTTCCTCGGCGACGGCGACGCCAAAGCCGGCGCGGCACAACTCGCCGAAAAACTGCGGAGCGAAGCGAGGGTGATCTAAGAGTAACCAGTAGTCAGTAGCCAGTAGAAAAACTGACTGGTAACTACTGGCTACTGACTACTGACTACTTCAATTATGCCAAACGGAATCCTAGTTTTCGTCGAGCAGCGCGAGGGTGCTTTCAATAAAACTTCTTTCGAGGCCGTCGCGGCGGCGCAGGGGTTAGGCGCGGCGCTGGGGCAGCCGGTCGTGGCGGTCGTGTTGAGTACGGACGCGGCGCAGGCGCAGGAAATCGCCGGGTTTGATGTCGATAAGATCGTCTCGGTTGAGAATCCGAAGCTGAACGTTTATACGCCGGACGCTTACGCGGACGCGATGGAGCGGGCTGTGCGCGCGCTCGATCCGCACTACGTGATCATGGCGCATACTTACTTGGTGCGCGATTTCGCGCCGAAATTGGCCGCACGTTTTCAGAAAGATGTGATCAGCGATTGCGTGCGGATGAACGCGGAGGGCGGTCAAGTTGTTTTCGCGCGGCGCATCTTTCTCGGCAAGCTCGATGCCGATGTCGTTTCGAGCGGCGAGCCGCCCGTCTTCATCACGTTCCAGTCAGGCGCGTTCCGGGCGGATCAAGTAAAGAAGGGCGCGGGCGCGCAGGTCGAATCGCTACCGGTCGAAGTCGGCGACGTGCGAATGCAGCCGGAACCGCCGTTCCAAGAAGTGAAGCAAGCCGTCGATCTCTCGAAGGCCGATGTGATCATCGCCATCGGTCGCGGGATCAAGGGACAAGAGCATATCGCGTTGGCGCAAGCATTGGCCGACGCGCTCGGCGGCGACCTCGCGGCCTCGCGCCCGATCTGCGATGCGGGCTGGCTGCCGATTGATCGACAAATCGGATCGTCAGGCCAGACCGTCGCGCCGAAACTCTACGTCGCACTCGGCATCTCCGGCGCGATCCAGCATCTCGTCGGGATGAAAAATTCCGGCACTATCGTCGCAGTCAACAAAGACCCCGAAGCGCCAATTTTTGACATCGCCGATTACGGCATCGTCGGCGACATTTTTGAAGTGATGCCGGTGCTGACGGAAGAAGTGAAGAAGCTGAAGGGATAAAGCAGCCCGAACATCCGCTTGACGAAAGACGGCGCGCTGCGGGCGTGCGCCGTCTTCTTTTTATTCAACTTGGAATTTTAAGATGGACGCTTGTTCAATTCGGACTGCACATCGGCGATGACTGCGGAAGGCTTCCATTCGTTGCCGCGATACATCTTGAGGAGCTTGCCTTCGGGCGAGACAAGCGCGGTGCGGAGCGAGTGGATGATCTGATCGCCGTCGGGTGTGTAACTCAAACCGAAGAAAGTCGCCAGTATTTTTACCTCGTCGGGTTTGCCGGTCAAAAATTCCCATGTGTCGAATTTCTCAGTGGAATAATTTTCGGTATGCGCTGCGCCATAGCTGCGTAAGACTTGCGGCGTGTCGCGCTCCGGATCGACACTGACGCTGAGGAGTTGCACTTTCCCCTGCAAGCTGCGGTCGTTCTGGATGGCGTGGTTGATCTCGGCGAAATTGTTGCTCATCAAGGTGCAGTAGTCCGGCAGCGGGCAGCGCGTGTAGATGAAGGTGACGAGCAGAAACTGGCCGCGATAATTTTCGAGGCTGACTGGCTTGTTGTCTTGATTGACCAGTGAAAAGTCGGGTACTTCCGCGCCGGGTTGCGGCTCAGATGAAGTAATCTCATTCGCCGTAGTTTTGTCACCGGAGATGACTTGAGTGATCACCGGATTTTCCAGCCAGAAGCGCGACGAGCCATTCTCGACGACGAGCGTGGCCTGAATCTCGTCGCTGGCCTTCATCACGTCGTAAGCGTCCGCGTCCCTGAGCGTGAAAGGCATCGTCATCGCTTCCATCAAACCCGGTATGTCTTCATGCGCGATGATGATTTGCTGCTGCCCTTTGTCGAAAGAGACGATCTTGCCCTTGAGATCGAAACGGCGCACTTGCGCCTGAGGCTTCGCGCCGCCGCAATTGTAAGCCGTCAGGGAGAGTAAGAGCGTGATTGTTATGAAGACGAATTTAAGTTTAATACCGTGATGTTTCATTGAGTCTCAAGAATAACACGTCTCCGCGCGTGTCTTCACAGTGTCGGGCAAGGCATTCGTGTGAGAGATTTGCTAAGATGGCAGCTCGAAAAGATTATGACCAGCAGCCAAACCGAAGAATGCCGCGCGGAGATTTTAGACGGCGCGCGCATCGCCGAAGAGATCAAGCGCGAAGTCGCCGGGAGAGTCGCGCGACTGAGCCGCGAGCAGGGGATTCGGCCCGGCCTCGTCGCCGTGCGCGTCGGCGACGATCCGGCGTCCGCCGTCTATGTGCGAAACAAAGTTCGCACGTCAGAGTCTCTGGGGCTGCTCTCGGAACATCTCGCGTTGCCGGCGGAGACGACGACGGAAGAGTTGCTCGCAATTGTGGCGCAACTCAATGCGCGCGAAGATGTGGACGGCATTCTGGTGCAGTTGCCTTTGCCGCCGGGCGTGGATGAGTCGCGCGTGTTGGCGGCCGTCGATCCGCGCAAGGATGTCGATGGCTTTCATCCAATCAATGTCGGCAATTTGACGCTGGAGCGCGAAGCGTTCGTGCCGTGTACGCCGGCAGGGATTTATGAATTGCTGATGCGCGCTGGCGTTCCAATAAGCGGCGCGCACGCCTGCATCGTCGGGCGCAGCCACATCGTCGGACGACCGCTCGCGCAGTTGCTCTTGCAGGGCGATGCTACTGTCACGATCTGCCATTCGCGGACGAAAAATTTAAGCGAGATCACGCACGACGCAGACATTTTGATCGCCGCCGTTGGACACATCGGGCTGATTCGCCGCGAACACGTGAAGCCCGGCGCGACGGTGATCGACGTGGGGATGAACAATCTCACGGACGAAGCGCAAGCGCGCGAATTATTCGGCGAACGCGCGGACGAACGAATCGCAGTGATCAGGAAGCGCGGCTCCACTTTGATCGGCGATGTGCATCCGGCGGAAGTCGAAACGGTCGCGGGGCGATTAACGCCCGTGCCGGGCGGCGTCGGGCCGCTGACAGTCGCAATGTTGATGAAGAACACCGTGCAGGCGGCGCGTCACCGGCGCGGGTTGTGAGAGCTATAGTTTTCAAGAATAAAGATTGAGCCACGAATGCACACGAAGGAACACGAATATGTGAAAGCGAAGTTAGGCAGCGATGCGCCGTTTACAGATGGGATGGGCATCGATATTTTTCCTTCGTGCCAATTCGTGTTCATTCGTGGCTAACTTTTTCTTGAGGTCTATCAATGCTGCGCGTCGGTTTGACAGGCTCGATTGCGGTCGGTAAATCCTTCGTCTCGCGGACGCTGGCGGAGCTTGGTTGTTATGTGATGGATGCCGATCAGACGGCGCGAGCGGTGGTCGCGCCGGGGACGGAAGGCTGGCGCGCTGTCGTCGCGGAATTCGGCGCAGAAATTTTACAAGCCGACGGCACGCTCGACCGCGCCAAACTGGGTGGCATCGTCTTTGCCGATGCAGAGAAACGCGCACGACTGAATGCGCTGTTGCATCCGCTGATCCGCGCGGCGCACGAAGAATGGATGAACGCCATCGAAAGGCAAGACGCAGACGCCGTGGCGATAATCGATGCGGCGTTGATGATCGAGTCAGGCAGCTATCGCATCTTCGAGAAATTGATCGTCGTTCATTGCCAGCCGGAGATTCAACTGGCGAGATTGATCAAGCGCGACAAGTTATCATCAGAGGAAGCCGCGCGGCGGATTGCTTCGCAGATGCCGCAGGAAGAGAAGCAGCGTTACGCCGATTTTCTGATCGACACATCCGGCGGATTCGCGCAGACGGGGCAGCGAACTGAAGAAGTTTACGGGCAACTCAAAGTTTTGGCGCGGAAGGCGGTTTAGTTGCTTTTGCCCAACATTGTCAACAGCACGCGGATGAGTCCGCGCAAGCGGACGGACAGCATAAAGCCCAGCGTGGAGCTAGATATTGATGGCGAGTTGTGGGAGAGATTGCGAACCTCAGTTCCCGACATAGCGTGAGGCAGCAAATGAACTTCAGGATGAGGCTGAAAGAATTTCCCATTCTTAAACTCTCGCGGTGGCCGCGTTGGCGCGCGCGCCTCGCGGTGCTGCTCGCGGTATCGCTCGTCGTGGGCAGCGGCGGATGTTTTACGGAAGAGAATGGCGAGCTTTTTTATGGTCGGGTGGTGACGCCGCGCGCGCAGGAGTTTCGGTGGAGCGACGGCGGGTTGCCGAGAGTTTTCGATCCGGCGTTGGCCGCTGCGCCGCCGGACACGGACGCCGTGCGCGCGTTGTATGAAGGGCTGACGGAATATGATCCGCGCACGCTCGCGCCGGTCTCCGGCGTGGCGCAGAGTTGGCAGCCTTCGGCGGACGGGCGCGAGTGGACTTTTCAGTTGCGGCGTGACGCGCGCTGGTCCAATGGCGAAGTCGTCACCGCGCAGGATTTCGTGCGCTCTTGGCAACGCATCACACAACTCGGCGACCGCGCGCCGCACGCCAAGCTGCTCGACAACATTTTAGGCGCGCGGCAGGAAACGCCGGTCGCCGTTGCGACTCCAAGTCCGACGCCAATTGAAACTCCGAACGCGGAATTGGCGGGCGCAACTTCTTCGACGGCGAGCGACGATGCCCCGCAGCCGACACCGACGCCGCTTGCGCCCGGTGAATTATTCGGCGCGGAAGCCATCGACGCGCACACTTTGCTCGTCCGCCTGCGCCGCCCGGACGGGAACTTTCCCGCGTTGGTCGCGCATCCGATCTTCCGTCCGGTCCATCAATCGCAAATCGAAACGAACGTCGCCGGCAGCGAAGCCGTAAAAGAGTCTCCGCCGTCGGGTGAGTTGGCAGCGGACAAGCCGGGAATGGTCGTCTCAAATGGCGCGTTTCAGTTGAGCCGGCAGACGCCGGAGGGCGTTGTATTGGAGCGCGCCGGGAATTACTGGAATGCAAAGGCCATCGCGCTTGAGCGCGTGCGCTTCGTGCCGTCGCGCGACGCGGAAGAAGCGCTCGCGGCTTACCATGCGGGCGAGATCGATGCGGTCACTAACTCAAACGTCGAACCATTGGCCGTCAAACTCCTTGCTCCTTATCAAGACTTTCGCCGTTCGACCTTCGGCGCGCTCACTTATTACCAGTTCAATACCGCCAGCCCGCCGTTCGACGATCTGCGCGTTCGCCAAGCGTTGACGCTCGCAGTGGATCGCGAACGTCTCAGCATGGACACACTCAACGGCGTGACTGAGGCGGCCACGCGCTTTCTGCCCGCGCCGGCCGGTAACGAAGAAGCTGAACCGCATTCGGCGAAGTCGCTTCCATTTGATGTTGAGCGCGCGCGCCAATTGCTGGCCGAAGCGGGTTTCCCCGACGGCGCGGGTTTTCCGCGCGTCCGCCTGCTCGTCAATCGTAACGAGCAGCATCGACAGGTCGCGCAAGCGGTGGCTTCGATGTGGCGGCGCGCGCTCGGCGTCGAGACTGAGATCGTGATGAAGGATTGGGAAGAGTATGAATCGGCGCTCAAGGCCGGCGATTACGACATCGCGCGCCGCAGTATCGTGATGCAGACGACTGACGAAGAGACCAACATGCTCGCGATGTTCGCGGAAGAACAGCCCGTTCCTCCGGCGGGGCCTCAGCCGGGCGATCCGAATGCCGTCCCAGTCGCTCCTTCGGCAGCAACGGCTCCGCCCGATCCGTCGTCGCCAGACTCCATGTCGAACGTTCCATCGCTGTCTCCCGCGCCATTGATCCGTACCGAAGCGCAAGCCCTCGCGTCGCTGCCGGCGATGCCGATCTATTTCGCTTCATCATTCGCCCTCGTCAAACCCTACGTCAGCGGCTTCGACGCCAATCTGCTCGACGCGCCTTCACTTCAGCACGTGCGAATCGATACCGGCTGGCAACCGCCGAAGCGCGACACGGCGCTCCGCCTCTCCGGCGGCGAGTGACAACCTCAGACCGGCAAAGAACGTCCAAGTAAAGCACTGCACAGCGTCGATAGACTGTAGGGGCAGGGCTTGTGCCTGCCCGCCGACCGCAGGTCGAAGTAAGTGCATTAACACACATTTCGATTAACGACGGGCAACACGCCTGCGGCGCGACGGGCAGGCACAAGCCCTGCCCCTACAATTATCCACGCAATCGAAAACTACTCTAAACTGTCAGGCATTGACAGGCAGCATCTTGATTCTGTGCATTGTCGCGTGATAAGTTGACGACTCCCCGAAGTTATCTCCCTAGCCAGTGAATTTAGTTCCCCCTGCTGTGCCGCATGACGTTGGTCGCGC
>JALZKK010000373.1 GCA_030859285.1 Acidobacteriota bacterium
TAAGCCTCTGAAATCGGATGTTCGATGACCGGCATTCCGAGATTCTGGCCGAGCGCGACGGAATCCTCGATGCTGCCGCGCGAAGAAAAGGGCGAGGGCATCATCACCGACAAGACATTCTTCGCGCCGATGGCTTCGCACGCGAGCGCGGCGACGATGGCCGAATCGATGCCGCCGGAGAGTCCGATCACAGCGCGCTCGAAGCGGTTCTTGCGCGCGTAGTCGCGAATGCCTAAGACCAAAGCATCGTGAATCGTCTCAATATCATCGCTGGGCAGACAGCGCGTGTCGCATGTGCCGCAATCGAGATCAACCGAGCCGTAAAACTCCTCGAACGGCGGAGCCTGCAAGATAATCTCACCGCGCGCGTTGGTGATGATACTCGCGCCGTCGAAGATCACGCCGTCGTTTGCGCCGACGAGATTAACGAAGACAATCGGCAACCCCGCCGCACGCGAACGGTGCGAGACCATCTGGCAGCGGACGCCCATCTTGCCTTTGTTGAAGGGCGAGGCGTTGATCGAGACGAGGACTTGCGCGCCCATCCCGATCAGATCATCGGTCGGATCGTTCGCGTAGAGCCGCTCGCGCCAGAACGTCTTGTCGTTCCACATGTCCTCGCAGACGGCGACGCCGATTTTTTTACCCGCTGCCGCGAACAACCGCCGCTCCCGCGCCGGCTCGAAGTAGCGCGGATCGTCAAACACGTCGTACTCCGGCAACAAAGTCTTATCCGCAAAGCCGAGTAATTTTCCGTCGCCGATGATCGCCGCCGAGTTGTACAGCCGTCGCCCCTCTGCCGACTCGTTCGGGCGCACCGACCCGACGATGGCTGTCAACTTCGTGCCGGCAGTGGCCTCGATGATTTCGCTCAACGGCTCGGTCGAGCGTGCGATCACGTCGCCGTCAAGAAACCAATCGAAGGACATGTAGCCCTGCACCGCGACCTCCGGCAATACGACGAGATCGCTTCCGTCTTTTTTGGCTTGCTCAATCGCGCGCAAGATGCGTTCAGTGTTGCCCGCATAGTCGCCGTTCGTCGTATTGATCTGTCCGATGGTGACGCGCATGGCGGTATTGTTCATCATTTATTTGATCTCTTCAACTACCGGCATATTTACAAACCACATCGGGGATGGCAGACTTAGTCGGCGCTGACCTGCAACTCTACGTGAGTTGCGGCAGACAAACTGAGACATTATGCACCCGCGCGTCAACTTGAGAGGTCAAGTCTGGCGCGCGGTAATTATTGCGATGAAGTTTGAGATTGATCACAGTCAAGACAGCTTCACGATTGAAGCAGCGTCGGAAATTAACGAGCCGGGGCCGGGAAATAATTTGAGCGAAGCCGAGACTTTGGAAGCAGAGACATTAACGGACGCCGTGTCGCCACTGACGGAAGCGGCATCGTCACTCGCCGTCGAGTTGCTGTGGCAGCCAGAGCCGCAGATCGTACTTGACGAGCCGCCTGCGCGCACAGGCAATTTCCGCGCGCACAAAAATTTTCACTCCGCATTTCTCGCGCACGACCGCGACGTGTTGGTTTATCTGCCGCCCGGCTACGACGCCGGCGCGGGGCAGCATTACCCCGTGCTGTACTTGCACGACGGGCAAAATTTGTTCGATCCCGCGACAGCGTTTATTCCCGGCCAAGACTGGCATTTTCACCAGACTGCTGAAGCGTTGATCGCCGCCGAAGCTATCGAGCCGCTGATCATTGTCGGCATCTACAACACCGGCACGCACCGCATCGACGAGTACACGCCGGTTAAAGACACTCTCTCGAAAATCGGCGGGCAAGCCGACCGCTATGGCCGGATGCTCGTCGAAGAATTGAAGCCGTTGATTGACGCCGAGTACCGAACGTTGCCGAACACAGCCAACACGGGCTTGGGCGGCTCATCTCTGGGCGGACTGGTCACGCTCTATCTCGGCCTCAAGTATCCGCACGTTTTCGGCAAACTGGCCGTCATCTCGCCCGCCATCTGGTGGGGCCGCCGGATCATCTTGCGCTATGTCCATGCGCTGCGAACCAAGCCGGAGCTACGCATCTGGCTCGACATGGGGACGCACGAAGGCGGCAACACCCTGCGCGACGCTGCGCTCTTGCGCGACGCGCTCATCGCGCGCGGCTTCAAGCTCGAAGACGATCTGAAATACTTGGAAGTCGCCGGCGCACACCACAGCGAGCAAGACTGGGCGCAGCGTGTCGCGCCGATCCTCAGCTACTTGTTTCCCCGCTGATAAGGGGCAGGAGGCAGACGGCAGGAG
>JALZKK010000375.1 GCA_030859285.1 Acidobacteriota bacterium
CCGCGCCTGCCTCAACCGAGCGGCAAAATATCACGCTGCCGATTTCCACCACCGCGCCGCTCACGAACGCCTCTCGCATACTCTCCGATGGATGGCTGACAACTGACGCGCCAGCTTCTCTGTCAGACGAAAAACGCGCCGCCCTTAGACGCTTGCAGGAGACCTTGCGCGAGCTGCTGAACATCCTCAATGCTGGGCCTTCGCCGCGCCGGTAGCGACGCTCACACCGCGCCGGCAAGCCTTGCGCCGTATCGTTTGACAAATCAACTTTTCGGGCGATACTTAACACGACAATTGAACGGGACGTGGCGCAGCCTGGTAGCGCGCTTCCTTGGGGTGGAAGAGGCCGTGAGTTCGAATCTCGCCGTCCCGACTCGGAGCAAGGCTTTCAACTAATTTTTAGTTGGGAGCTTTCGCTTTTGCCCGCCAAAGTTGCAACGCCCCGGCGACGAACAAGATCGGGATCGAAAAATAGTAAATCATGCTGACATGTTCCATGCCGGCAGCCTGAAAATAGATGACGCGGAAAAGATGTGCCAGCCCCAACACGATAGCGAACCAGCCGAAGTATTTGCGGACATTCATCTCAGTCGTCTCCTCTCGCAAAATCGAACGTCATCTTTTGACACCGTGTCGGCCAAATAAGTTCCTTGCGAGCGTCGTCCTCACTGTCAATGCCTGCGTCGCAGCCGGACCAGAAATGCTGTGTATCCGTGCGCCTCGATCTGAAGTCGCTCTTCTACTTGATAGCCTCGCTCCGTGAACGTCTTCAAAGGTTGCCGTTCAGGATTCCAAGCGGTGTCGCGGAATGCCAACCAGAAACTCTCTTCGTTGATCGCCGGCGAGTTGCTGAAACTGATCTCAGCAAAACCACGCGGCAGAAAATAAGCCGGGTCTTCAATCAAGCCGGGGATGTCTTTGACGAGCGCGACCTGAAATCTTTTTTCGTGGAGCGTGTCCAAAGCGAACCAGAGATGATAGGCGGTCAAATCCTCGAAGGCGTAAATCTTCGTTCCGCGAGGGGCGGCGGCTTCCGCGTTGACGAACCGCGCGATCAATTCATCCCACGCGCACCAGATAAAGTGCGGCTCTTTTTTCAACACTTGCGACTCGCCGGCGAGCAACGTCCAGCAGACGAAGATAATGAGAATGACGTGACTCAGCCAGTGCGGGCGCAAACGCCGCAGGGCGACGGCGAGCAGTATCAAATATGGCACGGCGACGATTAACAAATGACGCGCCCCCCAAATCGAGTGCGGCAAGAGATAGCTCAACGCAAACACGCCGACGAGCGGCAATAGCGAGAACGTTAAGAGGAATAACAGCTTGTCATCAGACGTTTCTTTTGCCGCACGCGCTTTGAGCGAGCGCGCCGCCCAGAGCAAAATCGGACAGCCGAACAGAATGAAATAAAAGAGGAGCCAGAAGACGAGGCGTGCGCCGCGCAGACCGGCGGCTTCACGGAACAGGAGCGGCTCATGCAGTTGCACAAAATAGCGCGCGAGAGCGTCCAAGTCCGGGCGCGGCATCCAGCCAATGTTCTGCGCCAGCCCGGCGCTTTGTGTCGCCGCGCGCGCAACAGTCAATGCCCAAGGGACATAACAAAGAAACAGAACTCCGATCAGCTTGCAGAATGGAATGAGTTTCCGTCGTCGCCGGGCCAGCAAGTAAAAGAGTTCGGCCAAGATGACGAGCCACCCAAAGTAATGCGTGTAAATCAGCAGCAGATCGACCGCCCAGAGCGAGAGCCAGCCCCGCCATGATGCCTCTTCAATGTGGCACAAACGCGCGAAGAGCCAGAGCGAGCAGAGCGCGAGTAGCACGAGCAGGCTGTACATCCTGATCACCTGCGCGTAGTTAATGAGATAGCCATTGACGGCGAGAAGCAGCAGCGTGAGATTGATCTCGGTGGAGTTCAGTCGAAGTTCCCGGCAGAGCAAGAAGAACGGCACGAGCGCGGCGCAAGCCATGAGGACGGGAAACAAACGCAACCACCACAACGACTCGCCGCCGATCACGATCCAGATTTTGAGCAGCAAGTAAAACAGCGGCGGGTGGATGAGATCGGCGCTAACGAAAGCCAGCAGCCCCGCCCAGCCGTGGCGCGCGGCGTGGACACTGAACAACTCGTCGAACCAGAGACAGGCGTCGGTCAACTTCCACAGCCGCGCCGCCACATACAGCATGATCAGCAGCGCGGCGATGATCCGCGCCCGTCGAGCAGAGTTGTCCGAAGCAGAGATTGAAGCTATCAAACAGTTGTGCGTGGTTTCGCTTTAGTCATTCATGTCAGCGATGACGATGCCTTGTGCGAGAGCGTCGAGAGTTTAGGCCACTACAAACATGATTGGCGAGCCGTCGCCAGACGACTCGCCAAATAAATTCAGCGTCCTGATTGTGCGTAGCGCCGCGCCTACATATCTCTGCCTGTGATCACGTAGAGGTTAGCGACAAAAAGCAACGTTAGGGCAAGTGTCATGAATTTTCACTCCGACTGTTTGATGTTTTATATAGAGTGGCAATCAACGCGCGCTCCCAAAATTTGGGAAGGAGCAGGCTCTCTATCTGAGGCGTGAAATGCTCATTGCCGGACTTGCTGCACCGAGCTTGCAGTCGCGCGCGGTGGGCGGCTACACTCAGCGCGCTCCACACACGCAAAAATTCTATCCACACTGAAAGCGGTCGGCTCCGCCCGACGCGCGAGGTTTGACAATGAAGATTCACGAATATCAAGGCAAAGAACTTTTACGAAAGTACGGCGTCGCCGTGCCACGCGGGATCGTGGCGCGCTCGCCGGAAGAGGCGTATCACGCGGCGAAAGAGTTGGGAACGGAAGTAGTCGTCGTCAAGGCGCAGATACACGCGGGCGGGCGCGGCAAGGGCGGCGGCGTGAAGCTGGCGAAGAGCGCGGACCAAGCGCGGGAGATCGCGCGACAAATGCTCGGCATGAATTTGAAGACGCACCAGACCGGGCCGGAAGGTCAGGAAGTCCGCACGCTGCTCGTCGAAGAAGGCTTGCCGATTGATAAAGAATTTTATTTAGGCATCGTCTTGGATCGTCAAACAGGGCGTCCGGTGTTTATGGCTTCGTCGGCGGGCGGCATGGACATCGAAGAAGTCGCCGCGGAGACGCCGGAGAAAATCTTAAAAGAGACGATTGATCCGGCCATCGGCTTCCGTCCATATCAAGCCAGAAAACTCGCGTTCGGCTTGGGCCTGCCTGCCGAGTTGATCAATCAAGCCGCCAAGTTCATGCAGACGCTCTACACGGCTTATGAGGGAATGGACGCCTCGCTCCTTGAGATCAACCCGTTCCTCTTGACGAAAGACAAGCGCCTGATCGCTTTGGACGCGAAAGTAAATTTCGATGACAATGCGATGTTTCGCCATCAAGACTTTCTCGCTCTGCGCGACCTGCACGAAGAAGAGCCGTTGGAGATCGAGGCCTCGAAATACGATCTCAACTATATCAAGCTCGACGGCAACATCGCTTGCATGGTCAACGGTGCAGGGTTGGCGATGGCAACGATGGACATCATCAAGTTGGCGGGCGGCGAGCCGGCCAACTTCCTCGATGTGGGCGGCGGCGCGTCGCAAGAGCGCGTCGAAGCCGCCTTCCGCATCCTGCTCGCCGACCCGCACGTGCAGGCCGTTTTGATCAACATCTTCGGTGGCATCGTCCGTTGCGACATGGTGGCGCGCGGCGTGGTCGGCGCGGCGCAATCCATCGGCGTTAAAGTCCCGGTCGTTGTTCGCCTCGAAGGGACCAACGTCGAAGAAGGCCAGCGCGTGATTCGCGAGTCAGGATTGAATTTCACGGTGGCGAACGGGATGAAAGATGCTGCCGAGAAGGTCGTAGCGCTGGCAGATAAGCAAGCGGCGTAATCAATTGCGGAATGCGGAATGCGGATTTGAGATCACAAATCTGAAAATTTCAAATTTGAGATTCGGTCTTAATAATCCGCAATCTGAAATCTGCGTTCCGCAATCAGTTGCCGGAGGCAAAATGGCATCTCTCTCTTTCTGGGGCGGCGTCGGGACTGTGACCGGCTCGAAGTATTTGATCGAGTCGGAGCGCGGGCGCGTGCTTGTCGATTGCGGATTGTTTCAGGGCTTGAAAGAATTGCGGGAGCGGAATTGGGAAGACCCGCCGTTTGATCCGCAGAGCTTGAGCGCCGTGCTGATCACGCACGCGCACATTGATCACACGGGTTACTTGCCGCGCCTTGTGAAGTTGGGTTTCAACGGGTTGGTCTATTGCTCGCGTGGGACGGCTGATCTGCTCAAGATTATGTTGCCCGATTCCGCGCGGCTGCAGGAAGAGGAGGCGGCTTACCGCAATCGTCATAACTTGACGAAGCACAGTCCGGCCCTGCCGCTCTACACGGAAGAGGATGCTGCCGCCGCTCTAGATTTGCTGCAACCGCAGCCGAACGACGGCGACATGATCGAAGTCGCGCCGGGCATGTGGGCAGGCTTCAACGTGGCCGGGCATATTTTTGGATCGAGTTTGGTCTTAGTCGAGATCGAAGGCGCGGGCGACGACGGGAAAAATCGGCGCGTGTTGTTCTCCGGCGATCTCGGCCATTACGATCAGCCGATCATCCGCGATCCCGTCGCGCCGCCCGCGTGTGATTACATGCTTGTCGAATCAACTTACGGCGACCGCCTGCACGACCCCGAAGACCCGAAAGACGCGCTCGCGCGCATCATCAACGAAACGGCGGAGCGCAATGGTGTGCTGCTCATTCCCGCCTTCGCTATCGGGCGCACGCAAGAGTTGGTCTATTTCATCCGCGAGCTTGAGGAAGAGAAACGGATTCCCGTCCTGCCCGTGCGTGTGGATTCGCCGATGGCGGCAGCAGCGACGCAGGCTTATCATCGCCGCCGCGAAGAACACGACGAAGATTACGCGAGCGTCTTGGCGCGGCAGACGCACCCGCTCCGCACCCGTTCGATGCTCACCGCATCATCGCGCGAAGAATCAAAACGGCTCAACGACGAACAAGGCGCGCGCATCATCATCAGCGCCTCCGGCATGATGACCGGCGGGCGCGTCCTCCATCACGCGCAGCGCATTTTGCCGGAAGAGAAAAACACGATCCTCTTCGTCGGCTACCAAGCCGCCGGAACTACGGGTCGGCGCATCCTCGACGGAGATCGTGAAGTCAGCATCTTCAAACACCCTGTCCCAGTGCGCTGCCGCGTGGAACGGATCGGCGGCTTCTCCGCGCACGCCGATTGGAAAGAAGTCCTACGCTGGCTCGAAGGAATGCCTTCGGCCCCGCGTCGCTCCTTCACCACACACGGCGAACCGCCAGCCGCCGCAGCGATGGCCGAACACATTCGCCAACACTTCGGCTGGCGCGTGGACGCCCCCCAGTATGGTGAAACAGTTGAATTGGCATAGCGAGATTCACAAATCGCTCAGACGCACACCCGCGATGAAGCTGCCGTTACTAATCTGCATGGAAGTTGAAAGAACTATTAAGCTGATCTACCGTGCGCTAATAAGAGGAGGTACTCGTTTCTATGATGGTCGTAGTGGTACTGTTTTTCGTCTTTGTTTTCGGCATCGCTATTTATCTTAATCGGGTGTTGGATCGGCGGGAGGAGCGGAGGAATAAGAGGCAGCTTTAAGCAGCGCCGTGCTATACTGCGCGGTCTTTCAAAAGCAGTGACAAGTGACGGGTGACGAGTTGCAGAACTTAACTTCGCTCGTTACTTATCACTCATCACTCGGCACGGTTTTTATGAAGGAGCAACATCCTTGAGCGTTCTCGTCGATAAAAATACGCGCCTCGTGGTGCAGGGCATTACGGGGAAGGAAGGCACGTTTCATACGAAGCAGATGGTCGAGTATGGGACCAACGTCGTCGGCGGCGTGACGCCGGGCAAGGGCGGGACGACGCACGAAGGTATCCCGGTCTTCAATACGGTTGAGGCAGCCGTGAAAGAAGCGGGCGCGAATGCGTCCGTGATCTACGTGCCGCCGCCGTTTGCGGCAGACGCGATCATCGAAGCGGCGGATGCCGGCGTTGCACTTGTCGTCTGCATCACAGAGGGAATTCCGGCCATCGACATGGTGAAGGTCAAGCGTTACTTGCAAGGCAAGCCGACGCGCCTCGTCGGGCCGAACTGCCCCGGCGTGATCTCGCCCGGCAAGTGCAAGATCGGGATCATGCCCGGCCACATCCACAAGGAAGGCCGCATCGGCGTCGTCTCGCGCTCAGGGACGTTGACATACGAAGCGGTGGGCCAGTTGACCGCGCTCGGCTTGGGACAGTCCACAGCCATCGGCATCGGCGGCGATCCAATCGTCGGCACGACGCACACAGACGCGCTCGCGCTCTTTGAAGCCGACCCGGAGACTGAAGGCATCGTGATGATCGGCGAGATCGGCGGCACGGCTGAGGAAGACGCCGCTGCTTACGCGAAAGACAATGTGACAAAACCCATCGTCGCTTTCATCGCCGGCCAGACCGCACCGCCCGGACGCCGCATGGGCCACGCCGGCGCGATCATCGCGGGCGGCAAGGGAACAGCAGCCGAAAAAATGAGAGCTTTAGAAGCCGCCGGCATCCGCGTCGTCAAATCGCCCGCCGACATCGGCCAAGCGATGAAAGACGCGCTCGGCGCGCAAGCAGCAGCTTGAGTAGCGAACAACAAGATGATCAACGCACGCTATTTGTTTACGGCATCCTTCATTGCCCTTGCGTCGAGCCTTCTCCTGTTCGCGCTCCTTGTTTATCAGCATCACTTCGATCTCTTTAGCTGGTCGTTTCCCGGTTTTGAAGTTTGCACTTTCCAACACATGAGGTTCAAAAGAAACCTCGAACTGTATGCGAACGCGGCTGGAGTTTTGCTGGCACTGTCCGTCATCCTCGGCGCGGTTGCGTTGCTACGCGGACGGCCAAAACTTCCATGAGAAAATGAAATTAACTGTCGAGATCGAACGAGAAGATAACGGTCGTTGGATAGCCGAAGTCATAGACCTGCCCGGCTTGATGGCCTACGGTCAGAGCCGCGAGGATGCTGTCGCACGGGTGCAGGCGTTAGCTCTGCACGTCTTAGCTGATCGGTTGGAACATCGGTTTATCGTTGATGAGGGACGCTGCTAACGAGGATAGCTTAAAACGATGGCTCAAGAAGGGACACAACCGCAACCGGATCAGCTCTACACGGTGGACGAGTATTTCTCGCTTGAAGCCGTCTCAGACGTCAGACACGAGTACGTCGCGGGGGAGATGGTGGCGATGGGCGGGGCGTCGCCCAAGCACAACCGGATCACGGCGAATCTGGCACGCGAGCTTGGCAATGCCCTTCGCGGCAAGGAGTGTGAGCCGTTTGTCAGTGACATGCGGGTGAAGACAAGAGAGGATTATCGGTATCCCGATGTGGTGGTGGTCTGTGAGGGCGCTCAGTTCGAGATCATCAAAGGGCTGGAGACACTGGTGAACCCCACTGTGATTATTGAGGTGCTTTCTAAATCATCGGAGGCCGATGACAGAGGAGATAAGTTTTTTGAGTACAGAAGCATCGTCAGCCTCAAGGACTATCTCCTGATCTCGCAAGACAAAATGAGAGTCGAGCATTACACGAGACAACCCAATGATGAGTGGATTCTTCGCCGTGACGTGACGGAGCCGGAAGGTGAAATCACGATTCAATCTATCGGGTGTGAGCTAAAGCTGGCAGATATGTATGAGCGGGTAGAATTTCCGCCGCCGAGTCAGCTACGGAGTGTGAAGACAGAGGAGGGGCAGGG
>JALZKK010000003.1 GCA_030859285.1 Acidobacteriota bacterium
CCGCGCCGGCAACGAGTGGCAGGTAGAAACGGACGCAGACGTGAGCTTTTCAATGATCGCGCCTGACGCGAGCCGGCCCCATATTGCATTATCAAGCAGATAGGTTCTGTTGAAGAACAACCTGACAGCGAGTCAAACATGCCTTATGAAGCTCATTGACGCTCTCGACATCGTTCGGCAGAGCAAGCAATCTACAAACGAGTTGTTCGAGGTCAGTTTAGTCTGCGGGTTCACTCCGCTTCATCTGCAATCTTTCCTGCACGCCCGGCTGCAATTGTCGTTGCCTGATCATCGCGTGCAGATTGCTGCCGGCGCTTTCAACGACATCCCCGGCACGTTGCGAGATTTACGCGGACGCCGCGCGGACGGCGTGGCGCTCGTGTTGGAGTGGGCGGACCTCGATCCGCGACTCGGCACGCGGCAGTTGGGCGGGTGGGGGCCGGGCCATCTCACGAACATCTGCGCTCGTGTGGAAACGCAGTTGGCGCAGTTGCAGTCGTTACTTGAGGAGGTGTCGCGGTCTTCGACCGTGGTCGTCAGTTTGCCGACGCTGCCGCTGCCTCCGTTATTTTTCACCGGCAATTGGCAGAGCAGCCACGCTGAATTGAAACTCAGGGAATTAGTCGCCGCGTTTGCCGCAGAATGCGCGGCGACGAACCGCATTCGTTTGCTCAACTCACAAACGCTCGATCTCTTGTCGCCGCCTGCTGAACGTCTGAGCGTCAAGTCTGATTGGCAGAGCGGCTTTCCCTATCAGAACGCTCACGCCGCCGCGCTCGCGGGTTTGCTCGCGCAGTTGATCGTCAATCCGTTACCGAAGAAGGGATTGATCACCGATCTGGACGACACGCTCTGGCGCGGCATTGTCGGCGATGTCGGGGCAGAGGCGATCAGTTGGGATTTAGATCGCCAGAGTCAAGCGCACGGGCTGTACCAACAATTTCTGCATACGCTGGCGGAAGAAGGCGTGTTGATCGGTGTGGCGAGCAAGAACGAGCCTGCTATAGTTGAGGAGGCATTCCGGCGGGACGACTTGCTGCTGGCGAAGGAAAAGATTTTTCCGATGGAAGTCAGTTGGGGATCAAAAGCGCAGGCCGTCGCGCGCATTCTGTCGGCGTGGAATGTGGCGGCGGACAGTGTGGCGTTCGTGGACGACAATCCGCTGGAGTTGGCCGAAGTGCAAGCGCAGCATCCCGGAATCGAGTGCCTGCTTTTCTCGCCGAAGGATGAATCGTCCGTCTATGATCTGATCGTGCGCCTGCGCGATCTCTTCGGCAAAAGCGCGCTCTCGGACGAAGACGCTGTGCGCGCGGAGAGTTTGCGCGCGCGCGCCACGCTCGTCGCCGCCACGCCGGGCGATGCGGAAGGCTTCTCCGAAACGCTGCTGGAGCAGGCGGAGGCCGAGCTTACTTTCCGCTGGGAAAAGGACGTGAGTGACACACGCGCGCTGGAACTGCTGAATAAAACGAACCAATTCAACTTAAACGGCAAGCGTTTGACGGAAGCGATGTGGAGAAATTTGTTGGCAGCGGAAAATAGTTTTCTCTTGACCGTGAGTTACAAGGATCGCTTCGGCGCGCTTGGTAAGATCGGCGTGCTGGCCGGGCGCGTCATGGAATCGGAAATTCACGTCGAGGCTTGGGTGATGAGTTGTCGCGCCTTCGCGCGCCGCATCGAGCATCAGTCCTTGCGCCAATTGTTTGAACAGTTCAGGGTTGAGCAGGTCACTTTCGATTACGCACAGACGCCGCGCAATCAACCGCTCGCCAACTTTTTCTCAACCATCTTATCGCGCCCGCCGGAAGCGGCCTGCGCCATCGAACGCACCATGTTTGAAGCCGCGTGTCCGAAACTTTATCACCGCGTCATCGAGGTCAGCCATGCACACTGATGACACCCGCTCTCGCTTGATCAAGTGCTTCGCCGTCGTCTTCCCGGAGTTAAGCGAAGAAGAAATCCCGCGCGCCAGCGCGACATCGGTCGAGAGTTGGGATTCCGTCGCCAGCGTCACGCTGATGAGCGTGATTGACGAGGAGTTCGGCATCGAACTCGACGCCGACAGCTTGGAGCATCTGGTTTCGTTCGAGCAGATGCTTGATTATCTTCAGCGTGTGCAGCTCACCGCATAAACCTCAAGCATAATCAGCCACGAATGAACACGAATGAACACGAAGGAAAAACATCGATGAGCAGCCGGCCTGTTGACGAGGCGCGATCATGATTCTGTCCAGCCTTATCGGTGTTCATTGGTGTTCATTCGTGGCTCAATCTTTTTCTTGAAAGCGATAGGAAGCCGGTTGAGTTGAAAAGTTATACGCACGCCGCAAACCGCATTTGATTATGGCTATCCAACAACAAGCGACTACTCCCGCCGACTTGGATGATGTCGCAGCGCTGATGTGCGCGGCGTTCTCCGCCGGGCCGGGCGCGGCCTTCGCCGACCGCCGTTTGTTGCGTTGGAAATACTTCGCTCCCGTGCCGCAATGGGACGGGCCGCGCAGTTATTCGTTGCGACAAGATAATGAGTTGCTGGCGCATTGTGCCTTTATCCCGTTCGCCTTACAGTTATCTGGCGCGGCGGGGGAAGGTGCCGCGCGCGCAGTGTCCCATATTGGTTTCATTGATTGGGTGGCATCTGAGAAAATACCCGGAGCCGGTGTGCTGCTGATGAAGAAGTTAATGAAGTTGGGCGAGACCGCCATCATCGCCGGCGGGACGGAGATGACGCGCCGGACTATCCCGCGTCTCGGCTTTGTCCAAGTTGGCGAGGTGGCCTACTTCGCCAGAGTGGTGAGGCCGTGGACGCAATTTCGCACGCGCCCGTCAGAAGGAGTGTTCAGAGATGCCGCGCGTTTGGCGCGGAACACGGCATGGAGCCAATCGCCGGCCTTGCCGATCTCACGCGAATGGTCTGCGACGCGAGTCGAACAGTTCGCTGCAATCAGCGAGAGCCGCCACATCCAATGGACGACTCCAGCGCGCAGCCCGGAATACTTAAATTACTGGCTGCGCTGCCCGGCGGCTAAAATTTCAGGCTTCGTCATTCGCCAAGGCCGCGAGCCGCGCGGACACTTTTTGTTAAGTAAGGTGAGAGGACAAACGCGCATTGCCGACATTCGCATCGATTCCGCCGATCCGTTGGAGTGGCAAGCGGCCTACCGTCTTGCGGCCAGCACAGCGGCGGAAGACCCGGAGACTTGCGAAACGCTCGGCGTGGCTTCCACCCCACCGGCGCGCGCGGCTCTCACCGCTTGCGGCTTTCGCCAGCGCGGAAATTTGCCGTTGTTCTTGTCTGACCCTCAAGGAAAACTCTCCGCCGCCCCGATCTTCTGGAACCTCATCGATGACGACGCTGCTTACACTAACGACCCCGCGTACCCTTACAGCACTTGATGATTAACCCGATGTCAGATTCGTATTTGGACGACTGTTATGTGTGGAATTAACGGAATAGCTTTTTCGAGCCGGGCGGGCCGGCGCGTCGATGCGGGCGTGCTGACGCGGATGCGTGACGTGATCACGCACCGCGGGCCGGATGATGAAGGTCTCTTCATCGACGGCGCGGTTGGTCTCGGTCATCGCCGCTTGAGCATCGTGGACGTGGCCGCCGGTCATCAGCCGATGACGAACGAGGACGGCACTCTGCACATCGTCTATAACGGTGAGATTTACAATCACGCGGATTATCGCGCCGGCCTCGAAGCGCGCGGCCATCGTTACCGCACGCATTGTGATACGGAGACGATCCTGCATCTTTACGAAGAAGAGGGCGCGCGCGCGGTTGAACAATTGCGCGGGATGTTCGCCTTCGCGATTTGGGACCAAAACAAACGCGAGTTGTTCATCGCGCGTGATCGTTTGGGCGTCAAGCCGCTTTATTACGTCCACACGAACGACGGTTCGCTCTTTTTCGCTTCGGAGATCAAGGCGCTCTGGGAAGCGCGCGCGCTCAAGCCGGAACTGAACTTCAACGCTCTGCCTGATTACCTCGCCAACCACGCCACCTCCGGCGAGGAGACGTTGTTCGGCGGCGTCAAACGTTTGCTGCCCGGCCACACTCTGCGCTGGCGCGACGGCGAAGTGCGGATTGAAAAATACTGGGACGTGTCTTTCGCCGGAGAGTCGAACGGCTCTGCTGCGTCGAATGGCGGCAAGCGGCGCGACGAAGATTATGTGGCCGAATGGTCGGACTTGTTTCGCACCTCTGTGCGCCTACGTTTGATGGCCGATGTGCCGCTCGGCATGTTCCTGTCTGGCGGCATCGATTCATCGGCCATCGCTGCCGTGATGAGCGGGATGGTTGATGAGCCGATCAAGACTTTCTCCGTCGCCTTCAAAGAGCGCGAGGCCAATGAGTTGGAATACGCGCGCATCGTCGCCCGCGCCTTCAAGACGGAGCATCACGAGATCGTCGTCAGCCCCGAAGATTTCTTCGACGCCTTGCCGCGCCTTGTCTGGCACGAAGACGAGCCGCTCGCGCACCCCTCAAGCGTCGCCCTCTATTTCGTCTCGCACCTCGCATCGCAACATGTGAAAGTGGTGCTGACCGGCGAGGGCAGCGATGAGATGCTGGCCGGTTATGATCGTTATCGCAAGACCATTTACAACCTCTCGCTCGGCGCGCGTTACCGTTCGTTGACTAATGAGACGTTGCGCCGCATGGTGCGCCGCCAAGTCGAGAGCTGGCCCGCCGGCTCGAAAGTGCGGCAAAAACTTTCGCGGACTTTCCTCTGCCTCGAACCGGACATCGAGACGATCTATTTCGACAATTTCGCAGTCTTCTCGCGCGCGATGCAGCGGCAACTCCTGACG
>JALZKK010000074.1 GCA_030859285.1 Acidobacteriota bacterium
TGCACGCCGAAGAGATGCCGATCAGTCGCGAACAGGCCGAGAAACTTGTACGAAGAACCGCGCACGAAAAGCGCGAGCGGGTAAGCGCGCGACGTGTCTTCCGCAAAGGTACGCGCGAGCGGATCGACGAGCCGCCGCGCATAAATAAACGGGCGCGCGTGCCATCTGCCGCCCGCGTCGCGGAAGCGAATCGCCGATGGCGGAGCCGACGGCTCGCGCCGCGCCTGCGCGCGATAGTCATAAGGCGCAAGAAAATTCGCGCAGAGGGCGGTCACATAAAAGAAGAGAATGAGGCCCGCGCCCACGAGCAGTTTTCCTCGCGGCCGGATCAGTTGGCGAAAGGTGGGGCGGCGGGAAGAAGGATTTGCCATCTCAAATTTGCAATCCGAGATCATGTTGCTCTGCGCTCTCTGCGTTGAAAACTGCTGTGGCATGTCGTCTCAATCAGCCGTCATCTCGCAAGCGCGGATCGTTCAAGCGCAGCAGTATGTCCGCGATAAGATTGCCGATGAGGACCGCCGTCGCCGTGATCAGCACCACGCCCAACAAGAGCGGCACATCGCGTTGGCGCACGGCGGTGACGCTTAACTCGCCGAGTCCCGGCCAGCCCAGCACCGTCTCGACGATCACCGAGCCGCTGACCAATCCGCCCAACGAATAACCGAAGATCGTGATCAACGGATTCAAGGCCGCGCGCAAAGCATGACGCCGCACGACCACTCTTTCCGGCAGTCCCTTGCTGCGCGCGACCTGCACGAACTCTTCCCTAAGTGCCACGCGCAAATTGTCGCGCGTCTGCGCCAGAAACAGCGCGACGAGCGGCGCACCCAAGACGAGCGCGGGCGGCAGAATGTTCAGAGGATTCACGTCCAGCAACGTCTGTGGGTTGGTTGCGCCGCCGAAGCGGAAAAAGGAAGTGCGCGCCAGCACCGCGAGAGTTAAAAGCGCCAGCACGATGCGCGGCGTCGAGGCCGTGAGCAGGATCAGCAATTCACTGATGCGATTGGTCCATCCACCCGCCCGTCGCGCCGCCAACCAACCGAGCGCGAGCGCGACACTCCACGCCAGCAAGAGCGCGATGGCCGCCAACGCCAGCGTATGCAGCAGACGCGGCCACACGACGCCCCACACCGGCGCGTGAAAATAAAACGAGTGGCCGAGATCGCCCCGCGAGATGCCCGCCAACCAGCGCAGGTAGCGCGTCCCGAGCGGCTGATCGAAGCCATAGACACGCGCCATTTCCTTGAGCGCCGCCTCCGACACCTGCGGCGAATCACGCAATGCCGCCAACGCATCCCCGCCCGCCGCCGCCAACAGCCAAAACGTCAGCGCCGACACAACGAGCAAAACGATCAAGCCTTGCAAGACGCGAGAGAAAATTAGTTTCAACATGAAGGCATGAGAGAATCAGAATATGCCAGCAGTCAAGCGATGTGATCTAACATCTCTTCTCAAGATGAGACAAGCGCAAACAAAATAATTGCCGTGAGCCTTCACTTCATCAGGAAAGAAAGCGCGCTTTGCTGGGAGCGCAGACGGCTCGTCCGCCAAGCTCGCGCCAGCGAGCTAATCGACCTTCGCTTTCATTCAATGTTGTGTGATCGCGCAATCATTATTCGCGCTGACGCGCTCACAGCGGACGAGCCGTCCGCGCTCCCGGCACGAGCGACGCTTGCCTCTCAGCGAGTAATCATCGCCTGCAAAATGCGCTAGACATCGGCGCGTATCCGTGTTTGAATTCGCTCGTCCTCATGACTGTAGCGCTCACTCAGAAAATTCTCCTCACCTGTGTTTCTCAGTTCAATTGATTCATTATTCACGTGGGGACCAACATGACTTTATTCCGACGATCATTCTTCGGCCTCTTGCTCATGCCGTTGGCGCTCGCGGTCGCGTGTCGTCAGCCGGCATCACAGCCTAGCACGCTAAATAACACTGCAACTGCACCGACGCCGACGCGCGAGCGTATGACGGGCGCGCGCGGCGGCGCAATCAATTACCGTTTGAGCCAACCGCTGGCGACTTTCAACTACATGATGGCGGCGGACGAGCCTTCGATCCTCGTCTCGTTCTATTTGTTGGGCGGCAGGCTCGTCGAGTTCGATCACGACAAGCAGGCTTACACGCCTGCACTGGCCGAGAGTTGGAAGTTGCTTGATGATAAGCGCACGGTCGAAGTGACTTTACGCGACGGGTTGAAATTCTCTGACGGGCATGAACTGACTGCCGAGGATGTGGCTTTCACGTTGAAGGGTCTCTATGACGAAAAGACCGGCTCGCCGCTCTATCGCGGTGCGATGATGATCGGCGGCCAGCCAATCGAAATTTCCGTCACGGACGCGCGCCGCTTCAATCTCATGTTTCCCGAAACCGTCGTCGTGCCAGAGAACTATCTGTCGAACCTCGCGGTGCTGCCACGCCATGTGTTGGAAGGCGAACTGAACAAGGGCGCGCTCGGCAAGGCCTACACCGTGACGAGCGATCCGGCGGGCGTCGTCACCGCCGGGCCGTTCACGGTCGAGTCCGCCGCGCCCGGCGAGCGTTATGTGTTGAAGCGCAACCCACATTATTGGAAGAAGGATGGAACGGGCGCGCAACTTCCTTACCTCGATCAATTGACGGTCGAAGTCGTCGGCGATGCCAACAATGCGGTCGCGCGTTTGCAACAAGGCACGCTCGACATCGTGGATCGCATTCGCCCGACCGATTACGCCTCGCTGCGTTCGGCTGAGGGACGGGTGCGAGCTTACGATCTCGGTCCCGGACTCTACACCGATCACTTGTGGTTCAACTTAAACACGGGGCAAAAAGACGGAAAGCCGATTGTCGATCCCGTCAAGCTCGCATGGTTCAGCGACGCACGCTTCCGTCGCGCCGTCTCGCACGCGATTGATCGCGAGACGATTGCCGAGACCACGCTGCAAGGATTGGCGACGCCGCTCTACGGCTTCATCTCGCCGGGCAATCGCCAGTGGGCGGCGATTGATCTGCCGCGCACCGAATACGATCTCGATAAAGCGCGCGCGTTGTTGAAAGAGGCCGGGTTCGTCTCGCGCGGGACGGAGAGCGCACCGGAATTATTCGACGCGAAGGGCAATCGTGTGGAGTTTACTCTGATCGTGCCGGCGCAGACCGAGCCGCGCGTGAGGACGGCGGCAGTGATTCAGGAAGACCTCGCGCGTTTAGGGATCAAGATGCAAGTCGCGCCTATTGAGAACGCGCAAGTCACGGCGCGCGCTACACAGAGCTATGAATACGAAGCGATGTTGTTGGGGACTTCCGCGACCGAGCCTGATCCTTCGTCGTATTCCGATTATCTCCGCAGCGACAGCCCGCAGCACCAATGGCATCCGAAGCAAACGCAGCCCGCGACCCCGTGGGAAGCGCGCCTCAACGAGTTAGTCAAAGCACAAGCCGGCGAAACCGACCCTGCGCGTCGCCACGCTATCTTCCGCGAAGTGCAAATGATCCTCGCCGAGCAACTGCCCGTTATCCCCATCGTCGCCCGCCACATCACCGCCGCCGCCAACACACGCACCGGCAACCACCGCCCCAGCCCGCTCCCGCCATATTCGCTGTGGAATGCCGAAGAGCTATTCATCGAAAAATAGTTCAAGGTTCAAAGTTCAAAGTCAAGAACATGATTTCTTAACTCCCGCTGAGCCGCGTCTTCAACCTTGGGGTTGCCGCTGGCGCGACTAAGCACGCCGCAAGCGTGAACTCTCAACCTCATAATTAAGCGGGCAGACGACTAGCAGTCATCCGTTTCTTCCTTCAATTATTTACTCGGCGCTATCTGCTCGCGCGTTATCTCAACTCGACGCGCGTCGGCGTCACTGGCCGCGTTCGACACCGTCTCTGCCGCCGCGCTCTGCACCGCCGTCGTGGTTCCTGTCTTGAACGGGATCGACGCGGGTGTGGCGGACGCCGGGGCGAGGTAGAAGTCCGAACGTAGGTAAAGTTCATCGAAGAACCGCAACAAGACCTTCAAC
>JALZKK010000098.1 GCA_030859285.1 Acidobacteriota bacterium
CGACCGGACATCGCCGCCCGCGTGGAGCGACGCTGGCCGGAATACTTCCCGTGTGGATTGCAAGGCTTTGAATAAAAAATCATTAGGAGAACCATTGGCATCTACACAAGTTAATCAAAGGCGGGACCAAGCCGCAAAGCGGCGGCATTCAATAGCCCGGCGCATCGCGCCGGGATCAAGTGTGGTTTTGCTGCCAGCCCTGACAGGGCGACAAAATATGTGGGCCCGCTAACCCGGCGCGATGCGCCGGGCTATTGAATATCGCTCCTGCGGAGCTAAAACACTCATCACGCCATTTGTATAGATGCTATTGAGGAGAATTGTGGAGAGCGTGTCGAACAAAAAGTGGCGCAGGCTGAAGATCGCGGCAGGCTTGCTCCTGTTACTTGCGGTCGCGCTGTTCGTCTATGCTGTCATCATCGAGCCGGATCAATTGGTCGTCAATGAAGTCACCCTAAGTTTGCCGCGTTGGCCCGCTGAGTTGAGCGGGCTACGAATCGTTGCCATCTCGGATTTACATGCGGGTGCGCCGCATATTGACGATGCTAAACTGGAGCGAGTCGTCGCAGAGATCAATCGTTTGCATCCCGATGTCGTCGTCATCCTCGGCGATTTCGTGATCAGTGAGATTCCCGGCGGGGAGTTCGTCGCGCCGGAGGCGACGGCGGAAAAGTTAAAGAACTTGCGCGCGCCCGGCGGAGTCTATGCCGTGCTGGGCAACCATGATTGGTGGGAAGGCGGGCCGCAAGTGATGCGCGCTTTGCAAGATGCTGGCATTCGCGTCTTGGAGAATGACGCAACCAGCGTCCGGTATCACGGGCAAACTTTGTGGCTCGTCGGGCTGGCGGATTTGTGGACGAGACAACCGGACGTCGAAGGCAGCCTCGCTAAAGTTGTGAGTGCTGGTCCCATCATCGCGCTGACGCATAACCCTGATGTCTTCCCGCGCATCACTCCGCGCGTTGCACTCACGCTCGCCGGCCATACGCACGGCGGTCAAGTTAATTTGCCGCTGCTCGGTCGCCTCGTCGTGCCTTCAAGTTTCGGCGCGCGTTACGCCATCGGCCACGTCGAAGAAGATGGTCGGCATCTCTACGTCACGCCCGGCATCGGCACGAGCATTTTGCCCGTGCGCTTTCGCGTGAGGCCGGAAATCACGTTGCTTAAAATCATGGCAGGGGCAGACGGATCGTGAAGACTGCGCCGCTCGCGTCGGCGTTCGCGGCGGCGAGCGTGCCGCCGTGTTCGGTGATGACGCGGTGTGCGAGGGCGAGGCCGACGCCGTGGCCTTTGGTCTTGGTGGTGAAGAAGGGGATGAAGATGCGTTGCAAGTCAGCGCTGTCGATGCCGTTGCCGGTATCTGTGATTTCAATCTTCGCCCAAGCTGTGCCGTGCGGATCGTTCTCGCGTGAGCCGCGCATGAAAACTCGTCTATCTGGACTCACATCGTCGATGGCTTCGGCGGCGTTGCGGAGCAAATTCAAAATGGCTTGCCGGAGCATTCGCTCGTCGGCGCGGATTTCGGGGAAGTCGCCGTCGATGATCAGTTGCACTTGCCGGGCTTCGTAGAGCGGTCGCAATTCTAAGGCGCAGTCTTCGATGAGTTCCGCAAGCGAAACATCTGTCGGGTCGAGCGGGCTGGGGCGCGCGAAGTTGAGAAAGGACGTGACCATCTCCGCCAGCCCGCGCACTTCTTGGAGGAGCGCGGTCGCCGCCGCTTGACCGCGTTCGTCCGTCTCTGTTTTTTGCAAAAGTTGTGCGTAGCCGTGCAGCGTGGCAAGCGCATTCTTGAATTCGTGCGCGAGGCCGGCGGACATCTCGCCGAGGCTCTCCAAATTTCTCTTGAGCGCGAGGGCTTCGCGGAGTTGCGCGATCTCGGTGATGTCCGTGAGCAAGCAGATCACGCCGCGCGCTGCGCCGCTCGACTGTTGCGGAGCGATGGGCGCGACCGTCGCGCCGAGACGCCGTGTGCGACCACCTTCATTTACCCGCGCGATCACTTCTTCGCGCCGATATAATTCGCCGGTGTGCAAGCATTTCTCGACCAGCGCGGCGAGTCCGGGAGCAACGCGCAGCAACTCGGCAAAACTCTGTCCCTCTGCTTGATCTGAGACGGCCAGCAGCGCCCGCGCCGGAGCATTGACCATTGTGGCGCGCCCTTCGGCGTCGAATGCGACCAAGCCGGAAGGCAGGCTCGCCACGATCCGCTCGCTGAACTGTTCCGCCGAAGCCGCCCGCGCGCTCGCACGCGCCGATAATGTTTCCAACTCGCGTTGCTGCGCGCGGAGCTTGGCAACAACGGCCTGAAAAGTCTCCAACACAAACTCGGCTTCATCGCGCGCGCCTTCCGGCTTCGTCCCGACGGGCGCGCGTTCAGCCTCGCCGACGAGTTGCCGGTACGGGCGCAGCAACCAGCGCGGCAACAGCAACACACACGGCACGCTCACCACCAGCGTCACAAAGAACACCGTCAGCAACACGGGCGCACGCGCCGCCGCCGTCTGCGGTGTCAATGCCACCATCGTCAGCGTCAGCAAATTCGCCAGCAGCAGCAATCCGATCAGCAACGCTAGCACAAACTGCACCCGATTTTCGTAACGAGACAACATAAAAGCAGGGATGAGAGATGAGGGCGGAGGGAGGAAGAAAGACGTGCGGAATTAAACGCTCGCCATCAGCCACCACGCACACAACCTCGAAACCATCCATAAGCTCTCACAAGGTTTCATGCGCGAAGCAATCTAGCGCCCGCCATCAGCCGCCGCGCGCACAATGTGGGCGGCGACAAGTCTCGCGCATGAAAGCAACGCTATTCGCGTCCGTCTGCATGGCGTTGTTAGGTTGCGCCTTGCCAGAGATATTTCACGCCTCCGGTAGATTAAATTTGCGACGATACTGATTCAGAATTTTTAACTTATCCTCACTCAAGTTTGATCGTCGGTAGCGCCATCTCTCAGGATTTTTCTCAGGCATATTCAGGATATGGCTATCCTTTGCGATTCTGTCCAGAATTTTCTCGATGTCGGTTTTATGATTACTTTCCACAGGATGTATGACTCTAGGATCATAAGGAATTGGCAGCATCATATGTTCCACATTAAAGGACAGCGCATCAAGCAAAGAGTTTAGCGCATCACGTAATTCCTTCAACTCAGAAATATTCGGACGGGATAATTTCACGCCACCTGAAATAAATTCTTGAGTCGTATGAGCAATACGATGTCTTCGCAATTCTCTGGCTTTTTCAAAGAGGCTTTTTACTCCCGCCTCAAAGCGAGCTTCTCTAAGACGCACATCAAACGCATCCTTGAACTTTGATTTAACCCAATCCCGCACTCGATTCTTAAATCGAGGCAAAGTAAACAAGTCTCCTGCTTGGTCAGTAGCTAATCTAGTGATTATAAGTATCGCAGAATCATGGAAACTGCCCATTACGATTGTGAAAAAGATAATGTCGTCACGATGCGTAAACAAGTCGAAGGGGAATTGAACAATCTGTTCAGCTAAATAGAGGATTGTATTTAACTCTACAAGTTCTGAATAGAAGAAACCCATTCCGGCTTCGTATTCATGCAAGCCGCTCTCTTCCAATACATTCTTAGCGCTAAGATTTAAGATACCCATAAGCAATAAGCAACCTAACTTCTTATTCATCCCTCATCCCTTAAACGAAGTGTCCGACGTACCAGTTAACGATGCGTGTGCCGGCGAAGAGGCTGACGAGCGCGCCCGCGCCGAGGAAGATGCCGAAGGGGAGGAGCATTTGCATGTCGCGCTCGCGTCGCCAGAGCATGAGGCCGACGCCGATGATGGAGCCGAGCAGCACGCCGAGAAAGATCGTCAAAATGGTCAGCGGCCAGCCCAAGTATGCGCCGACCATCAACATCATTTTCACATCACCTAAACCCATCGCTTCGACGCCGCGCAGTTTCTTCCACACTTCTCCCACCAGCCACAGCGAGCCGCCGCCGATGGTTGCGCCGACGAGCGCGCCGCAGAGCGAGACTGCCCAGACCGGCCACCCGCTCAACAATCCTTCGCTCAAGAATTCTAACCCGTAAAGATTTGGGACCAGCACGCGCGCGACGAGCGCGAGCGCAAAGCCCGGATAAGTGATGACGTTCGGCAAGAGCATGTGTTCGGCATCGATGAAGATGAGGGCGATGAGGGCAGAGACGAACAAGAGATCGAAGCCGAGTGCGGGCGTGAATCCGTCCCGCACGTAAGTGAGGCCGAACAGAACTGCGGTCAGGGCTTCGACCGCCGGATAGCGCGCCGAGATCGCCGTTTGACAGGAGCGGCAACGCCCGCGCAGCGCGAGATAGCTCAACACCGGCACGTTGTCATAGAACTTGATCGCCGTCGCGCACGAAGGGCAGCGCGAGTTGGGGAAGACGATAGACTCTTCAAGCGGGATGCGGTGAATCACGACGTTCAGAAAGCTACCGATCAGCGCGCCGAAAGCTGTGACGAGTAAGAGGCCAAACGAGAAGGGAACGAGCGGGTGATCGGCGACGCCCGTAAAAGATTGCCAGAGAGTCATGCGGGAAGTTACTTTAATGTTCAGGTTGGCGCATCGGCCTTGACGCGCGTGCGAGCCATTAAGCATATTAGAACTAGCCCCCCTGTTTGCGAAAGCGCAAATCACTCAAGCATGAATGATGACGGAAGAAACTCGCATCTCGGAGAGTGTGCAATCGACACGGCGTTTTCTTGTCGTCATAAATTTTGACGCTGAAGGGTGAA
>JALZKK010000099.1 GCA_030859285.1 Acidobacteriota bacterium
CGCCGGCAGCCGGCAGCCGCCGCCGGATGAAGAAGATGCGGGAGTCGTCGTCCCGTCCGTCGAAGGGCTGCGGGCCGACGAAGCGATCAAGATCATTCGTAACGCGGGATTGGTCCCCATCACTAGAGCGCAAGGCGAGTATGTCACCGGGCAAGACCCGAAAGCCGGAAGGAGAGTGCGGCGCGGGACCAGAGTAGTCTTGACGCTGGCGGTTGGTTCAGACTAGTGACCAGTTCAGGCAGCGCCTTGAGTCTCAAGACTGTCAGATGAGACTGAGCGTTCACATCAGTAATACCCTCAACCTTAAAGAGCAGGAGGTCAGCTCATGCCCGAAAATAAGTATCCCATCATCCTCGCGCACGGTATCGCCAGATTTGATTTTCTGGTCGAGTACTTCATCAAGAATTTCGCCGTCTTCGGCCTCAGTCCCAGCGCCATGAACGACGGCTTGCACTACTTCAAAGGCATCGCCCGCCATCTCAGAAACAATGGCTTTGATGTCTATCACACGTCGGTCAGTTTTGCGGCGGGCGTCGAACAGCGGGCCGCTGATCTCCGCGACGAGGTCAACCGAGTCCTCAAGCTGAAGGGCGCGGACAAAGTCCACATCATCGCGCACAGCATGGGCGGACTCGACGCGCGCCACATGATCGTGCGCCTCGACATGGCGCACAAAGTCGCCAGCTTAACGACCATCGGGACGCCGCACTTGGGGACCAGTTTCGCCGACTGGAAGCTCGCGCGCGGCGGCGATCAATTGATCGAAGTCTTAGGCCGCGTCCTCGATCTCGCGGGCTTTCAGGATTTGACCACGACGGCTTGCCGCGAGTTCAACGACGAAGCGCAGCGCGCGGAGGCCGCCAATCCGGTCGTCTATCAAACTTACGCCAGCGCGGAAGAGCAGCCGCTCATCTTCGCGCCGCTGCAATTGCCGTGGGCCGTCATTAACGAGCATGAAGGAGCCAACGACGGGTTGGTTTCGCTCACGTCGCAAAGCTGGCAGAAAGAATTAGCCGGCGATGGCGACGTGAAAAAGTCGATCAACCAACGCAAGTTCCCGGTTGCGGCGGATCACCTTAACCAGATCGGGTGGTGGGATTTGAACGAATTGAAAAAAGTGGAATGGTGGAGGCCAGACAAATTCAACGCTGTCGCGCAATACGAGCGGAGCATTAAGAATGCCTACTTGGAGATCGCAAGGGGGTTAGAAGCAATGGCATTGAATTAACGTCAATTCGACCTCAGCGAGGTTTCGTTGGCAGAGAAAAACATGATCCACGAATCCACACGAAACGACACGAAACAAGCACGAAAGATGGTACAGCTTCGTGCCAGTTCGTGCTGTTTCGTGTGATTTCGTGGATCAAATCTTCAATTCTGGAATTTCAAATTTGAGATTTGAGATCACAGGCTCCTTAATTCGATGCCATGCTTGAAGATTCACACGAAAGGAGAAACAGATCATGCCGGGCAGCATCATCGAAGGGCGGAGAGTCGCGGAGAGTCGGACGCTGACGCCGGATTTCTGCATCGTCGGTTCGGGCGCGTCCGGCGGCGTGTGCGCGCTCAAGCTCGCCGAAGCGGGCTTCGATGTTCTCGTCCTCGAAGAGGGACCAAACATTCCGCGCGGGCCGGGGCATGGCGGGCCGAGCCATGTCCGCCCGTCCTTCACCGAGCGCGAGATCGACATGTACAAGACGCTCTATCAAGAGGGCGGCGGTCGCACGACGAGCGACGGCGGCATCAAGGTAATGCAAGGGCGCTGTCTCGGCGGCGGCACAACCGTCAATTGGTCTGCGTGTCTGCCGCCGCCCGTCTTCACCCTCGATCACTGGCGCACACAGTTCGGCCTCCCCTTCACGCGCCAGAATTTGCAGTCCTACTTGGTCGAAGTCGTCAACTACCTGCACATCCATCAGAACGACCGCTACAACACTTCGGCGCAGGCGCTCATCGCGGGCTGCACGGAGTTGGGCTATCGTTGGAGCAACTTGCCGAACAACACACATCGTTGCCGCGAGTGCGGGAGTTGCGGCGTCGGCTGCCCTTACGACCGCAAGCAGAGCGGCATTGTGACGTGGCTGCCCGCCGCCGTCGAGCGAGGCGCGACGATCTACACCGATACGAAAGTCAACCATCTCAAGCGCGATAGCGAGCGCGTGAGTGAAGTTCAGGCTTCGTTCCTCGACGCCAAGACGCAGCCGACGAAGCGCACGCTCACTGTGCGCCCGAAGCTCGGCGTGCTGCTCGCGGCGGGAGCCATCGGCACGCCGTCGATCTTGCTGCGCTCGCAGATCAACCCGAACGAATTGGTCGGCAAATACACGCACCTGCATCCGGTCACGATCTGCATTGGTCGTTACGGGCAGCCGACCTTTCCGGCTTACGGCGTTCCCGACAACATGATGAGCGATCAATTTGCCGCCGGGCCGACCGGCTATTTGATCGAGACCGGCTCGTTCTTTCCTGTCCTCAGCGCCGCCGCCTCGCTCGACTATGGCGAACGAATGCACCGGCTCATGCGCGACTATTATCCGTTCGGCGCGATCATGTACGCGCATCATTGTTCGGGCTTCGCTCCCGATCAGCCTTACGGAACGCTGAAGCTGGATCGCTACGGCGATCCCGATCTCGAATACCAACTCGCCCCGGACAACATGCAGGCGATGAAGCACAGCCTGATCGAGATGACCAAAATTCATCTCGCTGCCGGCGCGTCTTCCGTCTATCACATCACCAATCCGTCGCTTGAGATCAGTTCGACGAATGAGCTGCATCAACTGAATGACATTTCCTTCGAGCCGCAGCGGACGACGATCTTCACCGTCCATGTGATGGGCGGCTGCCGGATGGGAGCAGACGGCGCGCGCTCGGTCGTCAAGCCGGACTTCCGTCTGCGCGGGGCGGCGAACGTGTGGGTCGTGGACGCTTCCATTTTCCCGACGGGCTTGGGAGCTAATCCGCAAGTGACGATCTACGCGCTGGCATTGTGGGCGGCGCGCGAGATTTGCGCGCAGCACAATCGGACGTTCACTTTGCATCAACAACAGGAGGAGACTTGGCCATGGGCCGGATACTGACGCCGATTCTCGCGCTACTCGCGTGGCCGAAGAAAGTGATCCAGATCGACGAGGACGCGCTCAACTTTCTCGACGGCAAGACCGCGCACATTCTCTTCGCCGTCGGCGAAGCCGTCACCGGCGAAGATTTCCGGGTGAAGGTTCCGCACTTCATTCCGCTGATCGATGAGTATCTCGCTTACCAACGGCGGCAACAGCGCGAGGCTTTCAGGCAAGGCTTGTTGTTGGTGGAGAACGCGCTGGCGAATCTCGTCTTCGGCGGGCGGCTGCGCGGCTTCTCGCACATGAGCATCGCCGACCGGCAGCGCGTCCTTGAGCATCTGAAGGGCAGCGACACGCAACTGCTGCGGAATCTCTACGCCGCGTTCGTCAACGTCTCCGCCTCGGCCTACTACGCCAGCGAAGCCACTTGGAAAGACATTCACTACGACGGTGTCAGCGTGGATCACCCGCCGCTCCTCCAAGTAGCGCGCTGGCGTTCCAACGATCCGCGGCCGGTCAAGCCGTAGTCTCTCCGCTCTCTCGTAAAGACTGCCGGTGTCGCTCGGCGAGGCGGACGCGCTGCTCGTAGGCTGTGCGGGCGATGGCTATATCTTCGAGGAAGTGCGGCAGTTCTTCGAGCCGGAGCGCTTGCGGGCCGTCCACCAATGCGTGTTCGGGCGCAGGGTGAAAGTCCACGAGGATCATATTTGCGCCGGCGATCACGCCCTGCGCGGTCACGTGCATGATGTCGAGGATGCCATCGGCGGAGCTGCTGCGCGAGCCGACTGAGTGGGAGGGGTCAATACACACAGGCATCCGCGTGAGTCGTTTGACGACAGGGACGTGCGCGAAATCGACGAAGTTACGATGCGGCTCGCCGATGTTCGTCTTCATGCCGCGCAGCCCGAACACGACCTTGCGATTGCCTTCGCTGGCAAGGTACTCGGCGGCGTGGAGCGATTCATCCAAAGTGATCCCGAAGCCGCGTTTGAGCAGCACGGGGAACTCGCTTTGTCGCCCGACGATCTTCAGCAACTCGAAGTTCTGCGTGTTGCGCGTGCCGATCTGAAGCATGACGCCGGTGGGGTCGCCGGTCAGTGCGAGCGCCTCTCGAATCTCTGCGATGTGCGATTCGTGCGTGACCTCCATCGCGACGACTTTGATCCCATACTTGCCGGCCAGCTCGAAAACATCAGTTAGACATTTCTTGCCATGTCCCTGAAAAGTGTACGGACTCGTGCGCGGCTTGTACGCGCCCATGCGTGTGCAAACCTGTCGGTTGTCTTGCAGCGCACGCATCATCGTCTCGACATGCTCGCGCGTGTCCACCGCGCACAAGCCGGCAAAGACGTTGAGCGTGTCCTGCCCGAAGCGCACGCCTTGATAATCAAAATGCGTGGGTCGTTCGTCGTCCACGTGCCGCCCGATCACGCGGTACATTTCGGAGACCCGCACCGCGCGCTCGACGCCGGGCAGGCTCCTCATGTCGTTGAGAGAGATCGCGACAGTGTTGCCGATCAAGTGTAGCTCGGTCAGACATTGCTCAACTCCCTGCTCGCGATGGACGCGGACGCGAATGTTTTGCAAACGGGAAAGATGGGCCAGCAAATGCCGGTAAGTTTCGCCTTCCGGATCAATGTTCGGATGCAGAATGAGAATCATGTCTTAAACAGCTTTCGATAGTTCTTCAGATTACTGCTAACCAGCACACAGAGCCTTTCACTGTTCGCGCCCTGCGTGCCTTGAGTTCAGTTCAGTGAGTGTCGAGCGCGCAGAAGGGTAGCAACCCAACAGACGAACATTCACGGCTCTGGCTCGGAGTTCCTCAAGCGCGCCGGCGGTTTCCGCATCATTCAGCGCAGCCTGCAAATCAAGATAGAAGTGGTATTCCCACGGCTGGCCTCGAACGGGGCGGCTCTCGATCTTGAGCAGATCAATGTGGCGGCGCGCGAAAGGCTCCAGCGCGTGATGCAATGCTCCGGGCCGGTGCGGTAGTTTCACGACGAGTGAGAGCTTGTCCGCTTGATCAATTAAATTCTCTGACGGCGTGAGCAGGAAGAAGCGCGTGTAATTCTCGCTGTGATCCTCCAAACGCTCGCAGAGGATGTGGCCGCCGTAAATTTCCGCCGCGCGTTTGCCGGCGATGGCGGCGCGCGTGCTATCGCCGCGTTTGACGACTTGAGCCACACTCCCAGCGGTGTCTTCAGTGGCGAGCCGGCGCAGCCCCGGATGCGCCGCGAAGAAATGTTCGCACTGTGCGAGCGCGACCGGGTGCGATTCGACAGTCTTGATCGCTGCGAGAGACGCGCCGGGACAGCCGATGAGATAGTGCCTGACAGGGATGATGACTTCGCCCGCGATGTGGAGCGAACTTTCCAAGAGCAGGTCGTATGACCTGTGGACGGAGCCGGCCAGACTGTTCTCAATCGGCGCGAGCGCACAGTCGGCGACTGCTTCGGCGATGGCCGCGAAGAGAGATTCAAAGGTCGGACGTGGCACGAGCGTGATCCGCTCGCCGAGCAGTCGAACGGCGGCCTCTTCACTGAAGGCCCCACGCTCGCCCTGAAAAGCCACCCGCGGCGCGATGGTTGGCTCGCTCATCGCACAGCTCCTTCCGTGTGCGCGCCCGATGATTCACCGGCGCATGTCTCGACGCGGCGCGATTCGTGAATGATGTGGCGGAAGAGTCGCACGACGGCGCGCTCGTCAAGTGGGCCAGTGTTGGCCCGACGAACACGCTCAAGCACTTCGCGCTCACGCTCGCCGTCCCAGATTGATAAGCCCATGCTTCTTTTCGCTTCGCCCACCTTGACGGCGAGACTCGCCCGCGCGTTCAAGAGTCGGAGCAGTTCCTCGTCAATTACGTCGATCTCGGCTCGCCAGTCTTCGATACTCATCTGCATTGGTCCCTCTGCGATGAAGGCGCGAGCGCAACTTTTTCGCCGGCGCGTCCTGCCGGTCGATTGCGCGCGCAAAAAAGCCAGCCGCGACTTCCTTCTCAGGAGGTAGCGGCTGGCTCAGGCTGAAAATCTGTTGCGGCGTTTAGCTCTTCAAGTCGTCAGCATTTCACGCGCGCACACGCTTCGCCCGGGCCGCCTCTTCCTCCAAAGAAGAAACGGTACGTAAAGGCGAAATAATAAAATCGAGCGTTGTGCATTATATTAAGAGCTAATTCGACAGTGCGCTCCACAGCGGAGCGAGGGAAACTATACGCAAGCCGCAAAAAATCTGTCAAGAAATTATTGGCGGTCACAACGCAAAAGTAGATGCTAGCGCAACCCAACCCGATAATTCGACAAACTGTTTTGAGCTATCTCGACGATTATCTCCGTCGCGGAGAGGCGATCATGTTTGTGCATCGTAGGGGTGCGCGCACCGTTCGTTGGTCATACCGACAAATTGCACAGACCGCGCACAGATGCGCCCGCGAGTTGGCAGTGCGCGGAGTTTTGCAGGGCGAGCGCGTCATTTTGTGCGGTGAGAACAGCCCTGAATGGGTGGCGGCGTTTTGGGGCTGCCTCTTGCGCGGCGCGGTGGTCGTGCCGCTCGACCCGGACAGCACGGCGGAGTTCGCTGCGGCAGTGCGACAGCAGACGGAGGCGAAGTTCGCGTTGGCAAGCGCGAGCGCGCCCGCCGCCCGATTGGAGATTCCGCAACTGCATCTCGAAGAGTTAAGCGAAACGCTGGCGCGTCATGCCGCCGAGCCTTTCACATCTCAGGGGATTGACGAAAACACGCTCGTCGAGATCATCTTTACCTCCGGCACTACGTCAACGCCGAAGGGCGTGTTGCTGACGCACCGTAATCTGCTCGCCAATCTGTTGCCGTTGGAGACAGAGATCAAAAAGTATCTTCGTTGGGAGCGGTTCTTTCATCCGCTGCGCTTCCTGCATCTGGTCCCCTTGAGCCACGTCTTTGGGCAGTTCATAGGCGTCTTCGTACCGCAACTCTTGGGCGGCGAAGTTCACTTTCAGGAATCGCTGAGTCCTTCTGAAATCATCCGCACGACAAAGAAGCATCGCGTCTCCGTCGTCGTTCTCGTGCCGCGCTTGCTCGGCTCTTTGCGCGAGTGGGTTGAACGAGACTACGCCGCGCGCGGCCAAGCGACGGAGTTTCAAGAACGCCTCGCGGCGGCTCAGGGCGCACATCCATTGCGGCGTTGGTGGATGTTTCGCCGCGTGCATCGTCTGTTCGGCTGGAAGTTCTGGGCGTTCATTTCGGGCGGCGCGACGCTCGACGAAGGGACGGAAACTTTTTGGCGACGGCTCGGCTTGGCCGTGCTGCAAGGCTACGGCATGACGGAAACAGCTTCGCTCATCACGGTCACGCATCCGTTCAAACAAAGTCGCGGCTCCATCGGCAAACTACTGCCCGGCTCTGAAGTCAAACTCGACGCGGGCGGCGAAATCATGGTGCGGGGCGCGAGCGTCTCGCCCGGCTATTGGACGGCGGAAGGGCGCGTCAACGCGCGCGAAGATGAATGGCTCCATACGGGCGATGTCGGCGAGATGGACGCCGCCGGCAATCTCTATTTCAAAGGCCGACAAAAGGATGTGATCGTGACGGCTGCCGGGTTGAACATCTATCCCGAAGACCTCGAAGCCGCGCTCAACCGCCAGCCCGAAGTGCGCGCCAGT
>JALZKK010000163.1 GCA_030859285.1 Acidobacteriota bacterium
TTCCAGCAGCCGGCCAGCGAATAGACGTTCGGTAGCCCATGCGTTGCAGGTTGACGGCGGCGAGAAGTTGTCGGGATCACTTAGCCGTCCGCACGGTCGGGTAGGTGATGCCGAGTTGCTCCAAGTAAGTGTCGTACTTCTGCGGGTCGTAGTGGAACTTTCGCAGGCGCTCGCGGTACTCGGACATGATCCGCGTGTTCATCCAAGTGGCCGGCTGATCCTGCGGCGTGAGGAAGGGCGTGTACTTCGTCTCCTTCGTCTGCACGTCGCGGAAGTAGTCCCATGATTGTTTGATTAGCTCCGGTTTCAGAATCAAATCGAGCATGGTCAGAGCTTGCACTTTCGCGCCGGCGGTTGCGCCTTGATGCGCGATGGGCGTCGCCATCGCGATGGCGTTGGCCCAGTTGTGGCCGGGCAGGTTGGGGATGTTCGAGGGATAGCGCAGCGTCACCGTCGGGACGACCCACGACACGTCGCCGATGTCGTCTGATCCCGCGCCGCGTTTGTCTTCTTCCTTGACCGGCTCGCCCAGTTTGTCGAGTTCCGTCGAAAGTCCTTTTTCCGCGACGCCTAGTTCTTTTTGGACAGCTTTGGCGAGCGTCTGATCCGCTGCGCTCCAACGGGGCAAACCGACCTGCTTGATGTTTCCGTGCATGGTTTCGGCGACGACTTTGTTGAAATGCTGCGGCCACGCCGCGCCAAGGATGCGCGAGGTGTAAGTCGTGTTGGTCATCAAGGCCGCGCCCTGTGCGATTTTGTCGCCGGTCTCCCACATCTCACGGATGCGCGGGTAGTCGGTTTCGCGGAAGTAGTACCACACGCTGGCGAGGGACGGCACGACATTCGGCTGATCGCCGCCGTTCGTGACGACGTAATGCGAACGCTGTTGCAGGCGCAGGTGTTCGCGCCGGTAGTTCCAACCGATGTTCATCAGTTCGACCGCGTCGAGGGCACTGCGGCCCCGCCACGGCGCGCCGGCGCTGTGCGCGCTCTGGCCTTTGAATAGGTATTCCACCGAGACCAACCCCGTCGCGTCGCGCGATCCCCAAGAGACGCTCAGGTTGTCGCTGACGTGCGAGAACAGCACTACGTCCACGTCTTTGAAGTAGCCGCCGCGCACGAGGTAGGCTTTGCCTGCGAGCAGTTCTTCGGCTACGCCCGGCCAGATTTTGATCGTGCCCGACAAATTCTCGCGCTCCATCAAACGCTTGAGGGCGAGCGCGGCGGTGATGTTGACGGCTTGGCCGGAGTTGTGGCCTTCGCCGTGTCCGGGCGCGCCTTCGATGAGCGGCTCGCGGTAGGCAACGCCGGGCTTTTGCGAAGACTGCGGAATGCCGTCCACGTCGGAGCCGAGCGAGATGACGGGTTTGCCCGTCCCGTTCGTCCATGTCGCCATCCAAGCGGTCGGTAATCCGGCGATCCCGCGCTCGACTTTGAAACCTTCTTTTTCCAACAACTGTGTCAGATATTTAGCGGTCTCGTGCTCTTGAAAGCCAAGCTCGCCGAAACTGAACAGCATGTCGTTGATCACCTGCGTCTGCTTCCGCATCGCGTCGATGTCTTTGACAAGCTGTTCCTTGTATTCATCAACGGGCTTCGCCTGCGCGAACGCCGTCGCCGGTAGGAGCGAACCCCACAGCAGCAAGGCCGCGATCAATCGTCGTGTGAAAGTCATCGTTCCTCCTTCTCCGTCTCTTCCGTCGGCGCGTTCGCTTCTTGCCAAGCCTTCCAGCCGCCGGCCATTGAGAAAACATTTGTGTAGCCCATCTTTTGCAGATTATCGGCGGCGAGGGCGGAGCGGTAGCCGCCGCCACAATAAAGAATTAGTTCGGTGTCGTGGTCGGGGTATTGGTGTTCGATGTCGCGTTCGATGATGCCGCGGCCCATGTGTTCAGCCCCTGTGGCGTGGGCGGCTTGCCATTCGTGGTCTTCGCGCACGTCGATGAGGCGGGCGTGCGGGTTGGCCTGTAGTCTTTCGCGCGCTTCTTCGACAGTGACTTCGTGGATACGGGATTTGGCGTCTTCGGCGAGCTGCAAAAATCCTGCGGAGTGTTGCATGGTTCCAGTCTCCTGCGATGAGTGTATCAAAAAATTTGGGCGGAGCTGCTTTGCGGCTCCGCCGCCTGATGTGCGGAAAGGCTGCGCCTTTCCTTAACTTGGCGCTTGATACTTCTGAGGCTACGCCTCTGTTCGAGGCGCAGCCTCTCGCAAATAAGAAAACAGCTCGACCGGAAAGGCACAGCCTTTCTGCACAGCGGGCGGCACAGCCGCAGGTACATGCTTGGTCTGTCGAGCTTTAGCTTTTGCGGTCTCCTTATGCTGGCCGCTTGGATGTGGAACGGGCGGCGATTATAATCCGGTTTGCTTTACCCACACAGAAAATTCGACAGTCTCAACAGCAAGCACGGCAGGCGTGTCGCTCCGGCTGAAGGAGTGCGTCTGACTCGCGTGTTGAGAGAGGATCAAAGTTTTGGCAACTGAACGATTCGACGTGACGATTATCGGCGGCGGCCCCGGCGGATATGTGGCCGCGATTAGAGGATCGCAGTTGGGCTTGAAAGTGGCGCTCGTAGAAAAAGACAAGCGTCTCGGCGGGACGTGCGGCCTGCGCGGGTGCATTCCGACGAAGCAGCTTTTGATGTCGGCGCATATTTACGAGCAGATGCAGCACGCGGCGGATTTCGGCGTGCAGGCGTCGGAGATTAAGCTGGCGTTTGCCGACGTGCAGAAGCGGAAAGATAAAGTCGTGATGAAGAACGCGAAGGGCGTCGAGTTCTTGATGAAGAAGAATCAGGTGACGGTCTTCAACGGCTTCGCGAAACTGCAACTGCCCGGCAAAGTCGAAGTCGCGCTCGCGGACGGGAAGACAGAGACGATTCAGACCAAGAACATCATCATCGCTACAGGGTCGGTCGTCCGTCCCATTCCGGGATTCGAGACGGACGGCGAGCGCGTGGTCAATAGCGATCACATCCTTGAGTTGAAGGAAGTGCCGAAATCTCTGATCGTGATGGGCGCGGGCGCGGTCGGCGTCGAGTTCGCGTCCGTCTATTCGCGCTTTGGTTGCGACACGACGATTGTGGAACTCTTGCCGCGCTTGCTGCCGCTCGAAGATGAAGAGGTGTCGGCTGAATTGGCGAAGTCGTTTCGCAAGCGCGGGATTAAATATCAACTCGACACGAAACTCGAAAAGATGGAGAAGACTGAAAGCGGCGTCGTTCTCACGGGCCAGACGAGCAAGGGCGAGGACGTCCGACTCGAAGCTGAGATGCTGCTTGTAGCCGTCGGACGAATGCCGTACCTCGAAGGCTTAGGGATCGAAGGGACCAAAATCAAGGTCGAGCGCGGCGCGATTCAGGTCGATGAATTGTGTCGCACGGGCGAGCCGAACGTGTGGGCCATCGGCGACGTGATCCCGACGCCGTGGCTCGCGCACCTCGCGTCGAAGGAAGGCATTCTCGTCGTCGAACAGATCGCCGGACAAAAACCGCACCCGATCAATCTGCGCCACGTCCCGAATTGTACTTACTGCGATCCGGAAGTCGCTTCCGTCGGCCTCACCGAAGCCGCCGCGCGTAAGGAAGGCTACGACGTGCGAATCGGCAAATTCCCGTTCTCGGCTTCCGGCAAAGCGCGCATCCTCGGCGAAGAGGAAGGTTTCGTTAAGATCGTCAGCGAAGCGAAGTATGATGAACTCTTAGGCGTCCACATCATTGGTCCCCACGCGACGGAATTGATCGCCGAAGCGGGCGTCGCCATGCAACTCGAATCGACGGCGGAAGAACTGGGCCGCACCATCTTCGCGCATCCGACCATCTCCGAAGCCGTGATGGAAGCCGCTGAGGGCGTGCATGGTTTAACGATACACATGTAAGAGCGGTCAGCCGTCAGCTATCAGCCATCAGCCGGGCAGACGGCTTTTGCTGATAGCTGACGGCTGATGGCTGATGGATTATTTATGGCTGAAACCAAACGAAAGGCCGCGCGCGGGAAAGAGGCAAGCGCGGGGAAGAGCGCGCAGGCGAATGGCCCGACGACGGTTGAGCAAAACGCCGTGTCGGATGAACAAATGATCTGCACGACAGAGACAACGCTCACGCCGGAGGGGATGCTTGAGTTGTACCGCTATCTGAAGATGACGCGGATGGTGGAGGAGCGGCTCGTTAATTTGTACCGGCAGACGAAAGTAGTGGGCGGCGTGTTCCGCTCGTTGGGGCAGGAAGCGACGGCGGTCGGGACGTGCTACGCGCTCGACAAGCAAGATTTCATCTCGCCGTTGATTCGCGATCTCGGCGCAGTGCTGGTCAAGGGGATTCGCCCGCGCGAGATTTTCGCGCAGTACATGGCGAAGGCTTGGGGGCCATCGGAAGGCCGCGATCTCAACATCCACTTCGGCAACATGGAGAAGGGCTTCATTGGTCCCATCTCGCACTTAGGCGACATGATTCCGGTGATGACGGGCGTCGCTTTGGGCGCGCGGATGCAAGGCAAGCAGATCGTCTGCCTCGCCTACATCGGCGACGGCGGGATGAGTACGGGCGCGTTCCACGAGGGGCTGAACTTCGCCGCCGTGCAAAAGCTCCCTTTGATCGTCGTCGCGGAATATAACTGGTACGCTTACTCGACGCCGACGCGATTGCAGACCGCCGTCAAAGACCTCGCCGAAAAGGCAGCCGGCTACGGCATTCCCGGCCACATTGTTGACGGCAACGACATTATCGCTTGCTACGAAGTGACGAAGCGCGCGGCGGATCACGCCCGCGACGGCGGCGGCGCGGTTCTCATCGAATCCAAAACTTACCGGCGCAAAGGCCACGCCGAACACGACGATCAACGCTACTTGCCCGAAGGCGAGTTGGCGCTGTGGGAGAAACGCGATCCGGTTGATCGTTATGAGCGGCATCTACTTTCGCAGAACATCGCGACGCAAGAAAAGCTCAACGACATTACGGCTAAACTGCAACACGAGATCGATGAGGATGTCGCGTGGGCCGAATCCTCCCCGATGCCGGAGCCGGAGAAAGCGGCTTATGGAGTGTTTGATAACTCAATCGTGCCGCCGGCATTTCGTCCGAAGGTGCTGGAGAGATAGCAATGCTTTTACCTGCTGATAAAACTCGTCGTCCCAAATTTCCGCCGCTTGAGGCCGTTGTGTTTGGAGAAAAGAAAATGGGATTAGTGTATGCCGACATTGAGCTAATCAGTGCAGATGATCTAGCGCTTAACCGTCGCGGCTTCCTGCCGGAAGACCAGATCAAGCGCATGACTGTTAGCGCGCTCGTTGACAGCGGTTCATACATGCTGACGGTCAATCAACACATCAAAGAGCAGCTTGATCTGCCCGTGTTGGGCGAGGAGATCGCGCGGCTGGCCGACGAGAGTGAGGTTCGGGTCACAGTCGTCGGGCCGGTCGAGGTGCGTTTTGGAAATCGTGCCACGACGGTGCGGGCGTTAATGTTTTCAGGCAATGCTGAACCTCTGCTTGGCGCGATCCCGATGGAAGATATGGACGTGATAGTTGATCCGAAACAGCAACAATTGATCGTCAATCCTGAAAACCCGTACATCGCGAGAAAGTCTGTGAAGTAATGCCACCCGCTTTTCGTCCTTCGGAATGTGAAGCGAACAAGGGTGCGAGATGAGGCATTTTGTTGCTGTATTAAAAGTGGCACTGTACGTAGGTTTCGCGCTGGCATTACTCTATGTCGGCCTCGTTATTCTTTATCTTCTGGGTGGCGGACACTGATCATTTCATTGGAACGTAGGTATCGCAAAACAATACTTCAAACATGTCAACAGCAGCTAAAAAAGAACACAAATCGAACCGCCCGGCACGTGGCGGTGTGGCGACGTTCGTTGAAGCCATCCGGCAGGGTATTTGGGAAGAGATGGAGCGCGACAAGAGCGTGTTCGTCATCGGCGAGGACGTGGGCGCATACGGTGGCGCGTTTAAGGTGACGGATGGTTTGCTCGAAGAGTTCGGCGAAGAACGTGTGATCGACACGCCGATCAGTGAGGCTGCGATTGTGGGCGCAGCGTGCGGGGCGGCGTTGATGGGGATGCGTCCGGTGGCGGAGTTTCAGTTCATCGACTTCATCTCGTGCGGCTTCGATATGCTGACGAACTACGCGGCGAAGTGCCGTTATCGTTGGGGCGCGGGGTTGCCGACCGTTTTTCGCGGGCCGTGTGGCGCGGGCGTTCACTCTGGTCCCTTTCATTCCGTCAACGCCGAGTCGTTCTTTTTGAACACGCCGGGCTTGAAGATCGTCGAGCCTTCGACGGCCTATGACGCGAAAGGTTTGATCAAGGCCGCGATCCGCGATCCCGACCCGGTGATTTTCTTCGAGCATAAGAAACTGTATCGCCTGCCGCGACTGCGCGAGGAACTGCCGGAAGACGATTACATTGTCGAGATCGGCAAGGCGCGCGTGGCGCGTCAAGGCCGCGACTTGTCGATCTTCACTTTCGGCGCGCAGGTCTTGAACGCGCTTGACGCGGCGCAGGAGTTGGAGCAGGAAGGCTTGGATGTCGAAGTCGTGGACTTACGCACGCTCGCGCCTTTGGATAAGGAAACGATCCTCGCGTCGGTGAAAAAGACGAGCAAAGCGCTCGTCCTGCACGAAGCCGCGCGCACCGGCGGCATCGGCGGCGAGATCGCGGCGACGATTGCCGAGGAAGCCTTCGAGTGGCTCGATGCTCCCGTTGTCCGTGTCGCGGCGACGGACACGCCCGTGCCTTATTCGCCACCGCTCGAAGAATATCATCTGCCGCAATTGAAAGACGTGTTGGAGGCGGCACGCAAACTCGCGGCTTATTAAAACAGTAAACACGAAGTCGGAAAGGAGTACGGCCATGCCGAAATATCTGATCGAGCGTGAAATTCCCGGAGTTGGCAATCTGTCGGCTGACGATCTGCGCGGCATCTCGCAGAAGTCGTGCGGCGTGCTGAATAACATGGGGCCGCAAATTCAGTGGGTGCAGAGCTACGTCACGGGCGACAAAATTTATTGCGTCTATATCGCGCCGGATGAAGAGATGGTGCGCGAACACGCGCGGCAAGGTGGCTTCCCCGCGAATAGTGTTTCCGAGATCAAGTCGATCATCGATCCGGCGATGGCGGAAGGATGAGATAGTTTTCAGTTTTAAGTGGAAGCGGTTTGGGTGAAAACTGAAAACTGAAAACTGGAGAGCATATGAATACAGAAGTGGTGATGCCGCAGATGGGCGAGTCCATTGCGGAGGGGACGATTACGCGATGGCTAAAACAGATCGGTGAGCGCGTGGAGCGCGACGAGCCGCTGTTTGAGATTTCGACCGATAAAGTTGACGCGGAGATTCCTAGCCCGGCTGCCGGGACGCTGGCCGAGATCAAGTTTAAGGAAGGCGACACGGTCGAGGTCAATACGGTCGTTGCGATCATCGGCGATGGCGACGGCGCAAGCGCGAGCGCGCCCGCCGCTGCGAGCGCCGAAGCGCCGAAAGCGGAAGCCGCGCCTGCCGCGCAAGCCGCTGTCGCGTCTGAGCCACCGCCCGCACCGCCCGCGGCTGTGCCATCCGCTCCGCCGGCACAGCCGCCGTCACCGCCCGTCGCTGCCGTCGCGAGCGGGAGCGATGACGAACAGCAACGCTCCGGCGCGCAAGAAAATGGACGGGCTGTGAGCGCCGGCGTTGAAACTAAGACCGGCGAGCCGACGGTTGAAGATTTGCGGCGCGCGAAGTCCAGCCCGCTCGTGCGGAACATCGCGAAGGAACACGGCATCGACATCTCCCGGCTCGAAGGCACGGGGATGAGCGGGCGCGTGACGAAGAACGACATCATGAGTTTCATCGAATCGGGCGGCGTGGCGGCTCAAGCTCCGGCCACAGCGCGCACGCCTGCGCCGCCTGCTCCCGTGCAAGCGCCTCCGGCGACGCCGCCCCAGCCCATCGCTCCGCCAATGCAGCCCAGCATGGGCGACCGCGTCGAGCCGATGAGCGTGATGCGGAAGAAAATCGCCGAACACATGATCATATCCCGAAAAACTTCGGCGCACGTCACCACCGTTTACGAGATCGATATGACCCGCATCGCGCGCCTGCGCGACCGGCACAAGGCCGCGTTTCAACAGAACGTGGGAACCAAGCTGACCTTCATGCCGTTCATCTTCCAAGCGGTACTTTCGGGGATTCGCAAGTTCCCCATCTTCAACGCGCAAGTCAGCGGCGAACAGATCATCTACAAGCAGGACATCAATCTCGGCATGGCCGTCGCGCTCGATTGGGGCTTGATCGTCCCCGTCATCAAACGCGCCGACATGCTCTCCATCGCCGGACTCGCCCGCGCCGCCAACGACTTGGCCGACCGCGCCCGCTCCAAACAACTCAAGCCCGACGAAGTGGCCGGCGGGACCTTCACGATCACAAATCCCGGCGTCTTCGGCGGTTTGTTCGGCACGCCGATCATCAATCAACCGCAGGTCGCGATCCTCGGCGTCGGCGCGATTGAGAAACGCCCGAAAGTGATCACCACCGAAGACGGCTCCGACGTGATCGCGATCCGCCACATGGCATACTTCGCCTTGAGCTTCGATCACCGCATCATCGACGGCGCAGACGCCGAACGCTTCCTCGCCTACGTTAAAGAGGTATTGGAAGCGGGGCAATTTACGGTCTAAAAGCAGTGACGAGTGACGAGTGACAAGTTGAAGAACTTGCTTTTGCTCGTCACTTGTCACTCGTCACTCGTCACTGCTTTATTGTTGCGATCTGGTGGCGAACAAATTCTAAATCGCTCAGACGCAACCTCAAGGGCTGTTTTCTCCATCAATTCTCTTGACTCTTCCCCGTCGTTGGTTGAGAATTCCCGGCGACGCAAAAAAATTCCCCTAAGCACCTCGTAAGTTGGCTGGCGATTCGCGGAGGTTTTCGTCGAAGCGAACGGCTCGCCGCAGTTTAGGCTGCGGGCCTTGACTCGGACGCGCAGGTGTTCGAGGACGGGCGGGAGTCGCCGGTGTGGAGCGGTTGGAGAGCATTACATAAAAATCATGGAGAGTAAAAGAATGAACAGCAGATCAAACAGACTCAGATTGTCCACGGTCGCCGTCGCGATCATTTTGTCTTTGTCGTCGCTGGCATTGGCACAGGACAACACAGCGACTAATCAGGGCGACAGCACGCGCAGCGTCGCGAGCGGCCAGAAGATGAAGCTCAAGGGCGTCGTCACGCAGCGTGGCGCTGACACGTTTACCGTAAAGGATATTAACGGCGTCGAAACGACTGTCCTGTTGACAGATCGCACCAGCGTCAAGTCGAAGGGCGGCTTCCTGCGGAGCGGCACGAATTACGCTGTGACGAATATCCTGCGCGGGTTGAATCTTGAAGTCGAAGGTCGCGGCGACACGAGCGGCCAACTCGTCGCGGAGAAAGTCCGCTTCGATAACGACGATTTGAATGTCGCGCGGGCGTTGCAGGCGCGCGTCGATCCGGTCGAGAGCCGCGTCGGTTCAGCCGAAGGCCGCATCAATGAAGTCGAGCAGAACGCGCAGCGTCTGTCGGGCCAGTTGGATGAATTAGCGGCTGTCTCGAATGCGGCGCGCGGTGGCGCGAAGGCCGCCCAAGAAACGGCTGACGCGGCGATTTCCGGCGTCAACGCCACTAACGAACGCATCTCCGCGCTCGATGATTTCACCGTGCAGCAGAGCATGGCCGTCAATTTCAAGGTCGGCAGCGCCGTGTTGTCGCCCGAAGCCAAGACATCACTGGACCAGATCGCGCAGCAGGCTTTGAACGCGAAAGGCTACGTGCTGGAAGTGCGCGGCTTCGCCAGCGCCGACGGTAACGAAAATGCCAACCGCCGTCTCAGCCAGCGCCGAGCCGACGCGGTCGTCCGCTATCTCGCCGAGATGCACCGCATTCCTTTGCGCCGCATCGTGACGCCGTTCGGCTACGGCGAGTCGCAGGCGGTTGCCGACAATGCGACGCGCGAAGGCCGCCAGCAGAATCGCCGCGTCGAAGTCAGCGTCCTTGTCAATCGCGGACTGATGCAGCCCGCGCCGAACATGAACCCGACCAGAACCGACAGCGCGACCCCGGCGGCTCCGCCCGTGAGCCAGTAAGTCGCCCCGTCATCCGCGAATCGTAAATCGTGAGCCGTGAGATTCATCTACGCTGTTCACGATTTACGATTTGCCGTTTTTACCGCACTTCACTCGCGAACTTTTCCCCCGCATGTGGCATCCATCATTCATGGTGCGGCTATCGTGCCGTAACGATGTGCCTTCGCGCTTGAGAGGCGAGTATTGCTGAAGGGGAGAAAGTTGATGACGTTTGCCGTAAAGAGAAGGATGAAGAAAACGATCTCGCTGGCGTTGCTCGTGGCAGTGGCGCTGGCTTTTCTTTTGCAAGAGACGACGCTTGGCGGCCAGACTGCTACGCGCCGCTCGCGCCGCGCCAACGCTTTGACGCCGCCGCAACCAACGCCGACCCCGCAAGCACAACAACCAGCCCGCGGGCCGCAGCTTCCGGCAACGACGCCGAAGCCGAACGCCACGCCCGCGCCGTCAACCTCATCTCCGATTCCTGCACCATCGCCTGTGCCTGCCGACGAAGCGGCGATTGATGATGACGAAGTGATCCGCGTCAACTCCAATCTCGTCGTCGTCCCGGTCTCGGTAACGAACGAACAGGGCGAGGCCGTGCAGGGCTTACAGGCTGCGGATTTTCGTCTGGAAGAGGAAGGCCGCGCGCAAGAGATCGCGCAACTCGGCGACGCCGAGCAAGTCCCGCTCGACATCGTGGTGCTGTTCGACGTGTCGAGCAGCGTAACCAGTAAAAGTTTTTTTGAATTCCAACAGCAG
>JALZKK010000135.1 GCA_030859285.1 Acidobacteriota bacterium
TCGCCGTAATTACCCGCCCGCTACCGCAGGCGGTACTGACCTGTTTCTTGCCGTTGCGGTTAAGGCTTGGGTGTGGCGGCGGCGGCAGGTAGCTTGTACTTGTCGATCAATTGTTGCAGCCCGTCGGTCGATCCGTTGTGGCGGTATTTGTAGTAAGTTTGGAGGTCGGACATGATCTGCTCGCGCACTTGTTTGAGTCTCTCATCGCCTTCTGAGAGGGCGAGCGCGTGCGCGTAGGCGTCGATCACTTTGTCCATCTGCGCTTGGCTCTTCTTTAGCAGTTCTTCTTTCGCCGGCCCGTCGGGCGCGGCCTTGTACTCCTGCGCCAACGCTTCGTACTGGCTGTTGTAAATATCGCTCAACAGCAGATAGTTGAAAGCGTCCGCCGGATTGAGCGCCGCTGCCTTCTCCAACCGCGCCACCGCACCCGCGCTGTCCTTAGTTACGTGGGACAATACGCCAAGCGATTGATAAAGGCGCGGCAGCCACTTCGTTTTATATTCCGCCCAACGCGCATCATCGAAGTCCGTCGGCTTCTTGTTCGCTTCAATTAACTCGACGGCCTTGATGCCGTACTGCCGGCTCGGCTCAACGAACTGTGCATTACCCGTCCGCGCCTGATCAATACCGATGAGCGCCACCTGCGTCAGCACGCCGACCGCTTCCGGGTTGCGCGTGAGATAGGCGTTAGCGACGCGAAAAGTGTCGGCATGGCGATTGGCCGTGATGTAAGCATCGATCATGAACGGCTGAACCAGATCGGCTTCCGCCGGTTCGTTAAAGATGGTCGCGAAATTTTCGGCGAGAGCGATCTGTTGCGTGTTGTCCTGCACTTCACTGATCTTTTGCAAGACGAGTTGCGCGACCTGCAATCGCAGCGGACTCTTCGGGTATTTCTTCAAAAATTCCCCGGCGGCTTGCTGCCGCGCTGCCGCATCGACAGCGGCCTCGACCTTTTTGGCTTCCTTTAATTCATCAGCGGAAGGCTTCGGCGCTTGGCTCTGCGCTTGCTGCGCTGAGAGATAGTGTGCCGGCGTCGCCGCGTTCGCCACACCAATCGCACCGACCAAAAACGCCACGCACGATGCGCCGGAAGCGAGGGCACGCAATTGTTTGAGACTTATTTTCGCCATGACTTTCCCCTTCAAAATTTTTACGAACCGTTAAAACTGCGGGGGAGGATTTGAAGACCGAGCATACTCTATCTGACGCCCGCCGCTGGCGGCAAGGTAAGAGGCTGCGCGTGACGCGCTTCGCTAAGAGCGACAGCAGTTTGTCGTAGCCACATAAAAAACTCGCGCCGCTGCTTTGGGTGAAGCAGCGGCGCGAGATCGTCGGAACTGAAGCCGTAGTTTACTTGCCGATCAACTTCGCCAATTCGCTTGCCATCTCCGGCTTCGCGGTTTGCAGGATTTTGTGTTGTTCGATGAGCGCGCTCTGATTGTCGAGCATGTAGTAAACCAGTCCGAGGTTATAACGTGCTTCGGCATAATCGGGCTTGATTTTGAGCGCCTGCTTGAAGGCATCGGTGGCCTTCTCGTACTGCTCGTCGTTGCTGTAAGCCAAACCCATGTTGTAATGAATCAACTCGAGATCGCGCCGCGGCTCTTCTTCATTGGCCCGCAGATTGATCGCCGTATTGAACGCGCCGATGGCTTCCTTCTGCTGGCCGAGTGCCGCTTGAGAGAGACCCATGTTGTAATTCACCATCCACAGGTTCGGGTGACGCTGGATCACTTGCTGATAAACCTCGACAGCTTCCTTATGCTGTCCGGCGGCGGCGTGAATGTTGCCCAAGTTGTAGTAGGCAAGTATCTCGCGCCCTTGATTTTCGGTGTCCGGCTTGAGCGTGATGGCGCGCTTATATGCCTCCATCGCGTCCTTGAACATGTTCAAGGCTTCATAAGAGACGCCGAGGCTATAGTAAGCCACGAACTGATCCGGCTTCACAGCTATCGCCTTCTTGAACGACTCGACGGCCTCTTTGTACTCGCCACTCTCATACTGCTCCGTGCCTCGCTGAATCGCCTCGTCGTAAGTCTTGTCAGCTTCAGGCTTGTTCGGATCGGGGACGTTGCGCGTGCCTCCGCCGGTGATCAGTTTGTCGGAGGCGTCGCGGCCTGCGAACTGTGCGAAACCTTTGGACCCCGGCGGCAATTTTTTCTTCTTCGGTTGTGTGGCTTGGCCTCCCGACGCGGGTTGAGCTTGTGTGACGACTACGGCGGCTATACTCAACGACAGAATAAAAAGCAAGCTGAACGACAGCTTACCCGTTCGACGCAAAATTGTACTCATCTTGATGTCCTCTTTCATGCGATAGGAGATTAAGACTTTGGCTTCAATCTCGGATAAGATTCACAAGCGGTCTGCTCAGTTCAGCGAGGGGACTCGGCGACGGGAATCTCTGGTTGCGACCTCTCTCGCCCGGCGGTGTCCACAGCTTATGATGCTACCACATCTCGTCCGCGTTTCCCGATAAATTTCTTTCAACGCCACGCCCGCCTGATTTTCCTCACGATATACGGGACAACGACGAACGCGGATGCAAGAGTAGAAGAGCAAGGATGAAGGCGAAAGGAAAATCACTAACTCGCCTTTGCCTGTCTTCTTTCATCCTTCATCCTTCCGCCTTCATCCTTGCCTTTCTACCGCCAGTCGCCGACGAGGACGAACGGGGCCCAGTAAAACGGCGCGCTGTACTTCCTGCCTGCGATCATCTGTTGCTGCGCGGCGCGCAGGGCGGCAGACGGCGAGACGTTCTGCGCCGTCAGCATTCGTTTATAGAGGTCGGGCATCAACTCGGCAGTCGAGCGATCCGCGACTGACCAGAGAGTGACACCGACGGTCGGCGCGCCCGCGTACATGAAAGCGCGCGTCAACCCGATGACGCCCTCGCCGCGCTTCTCTTTCCCTAAGCCGGTCTCACACGCTGACAGGATCACGAGCGGCGAGCCGAGGCGCAGATTAAACACTTCGCCCACGCGCAAAAAGCCGTCGGTCTGTTGCTCGCCGACGAGCGTGAGCGCCAGTCCGGTGAACTGCGGACGCTCGGCATTGAGCAGTCCGTGTGTCGCGAAATGTACGATGCGATAGTTGCTCAGATCGCGTTGGCGGACGTTCCCCTCGCTGGCGTCGAGGTCGAGCCACAAGTCGGCCTGCCCGCCGGTGGTGCGTGTCAGTTCCGCAATCTGCTGCGCTTCCTTGCGCGTGCCGGTCAGCCGGGCCAGTTTGATGACAGGCGTGCGCTGCTTCGTCAAATCGCCGATAGCGCTCTTGAGCGCGCCGGACTGCGCCGAACGATTGGCATCGGTCGCGCTGCCGGCGTTGCCCTTCACACGCGCGTCACTCGCCTGAAAAACCGGATCGGCCACGAGCAGCACGCCGCGTTGCGCCGCCGTCCGGTTGGCGGCCTGCTGTTGCCGCACGACGGCGACGACCGAAGCCGAAGGCGCGTAGATGACTTCGTTAGTCTGGATGAGATAGGCCAGAGTCGGGTAATCCAGCCCGCCGGTCTTGGCGACCAGCGCCTCGAACGGGACATAGTTGAGCGAGCCATCGGCAACAACGAGCAAACGCTTGCTGCCTACTGATGGCAACGCCGGAGCCAAGACCGTCTCGAACAATGCGTGCGCGGCGTTCTCGTAATCGCGGACACTTTGCGCGGCAGCAGCTTGACCGCCGAGTTGTAAGCCGCGCTCGTCCGTCATTGCGCTGACCTCTTCGTTGATCCCACGAATGCCTTCCTCGGATCGGATCAACGAGCGACGCGCGCCCGACGGGATGATCTGCTCGCGCAAGGCGATCACTTGCTGATCGATGGCATCACGTCCCGGCAGTTTGAAGAGACGCAGTTCGTCTTTCGTGGCAGCCCATAGATACGAGCGTTCTTTGCCGAGACTGTAAGCAAGCAAAGCCGTGTCTGAATCCAATATTTGCCCCTGCACTTCGGCGAGCGTGAGCGGTTGTGTGCGCGTGATGCCGGCGTAGCGCGGGCTGCTCGTCCTGAGTTGATTTTCCAGACTGTTGTACTCGACGGTCAGCCGCTCCAATTCCGCTTCTAACTCGGCTACCGACTGCACCGGCGGCGTCTGCCCGCGCACTTGCAACCCGGTCAGCACGTCCGCGATCTCTTGCTGGCGCGCGACGTTCGCGGTCTTGCGTTCAAGCAACTGCGCCGGCACGCCTTCGCTGATCTCTGCGCGCGCCGCGCCCAGCAGATCGAGCAACGCACGGGCGCGTCCCTGCTCCGCAATTTTGAATGCTTCGGTCGCGTAGGCCAGAGCTTGGCCGCTCAATGGCGGCGCGCTCGCGGCGTGTGCGAGCGCTTGATTAGGCGACGTGCCGCCCAGCTGTGTCATCAGTGCCATCTCGGCGAGTGCGCCGGAGGCTTCGTCGAACACGTCTTTCGTCGTGGCGAGAAAATGCGCGCGGGCTTCGTCGGCGCGGAGGCTGCCGTCGAGGATCGTTTCAATCGCGGCGAGCGACAAGCGATAAGCCTTGAGCGCTTCCTCGCGGCTCTTCACCGCTGGCTGCGGAACAGATGATTGCTGTGCGGCCTGCGCTAAATAACTCCGGCCAATCCCGCGATACGCGCTCCAGACTAATTCAAGGCGGTTGTCCTGCCGCGCGCCTTCGGCGGCTTGCGTGTAAAGTTTGATTGCGTC
>JALZKK010000159.1 GCA_030859285.1 Acidobacteriota bacterium
GACGATTGAGGACGCACGCACGGCGCTCAGGAATTATCACAAGCTGGTCGGCAGCGAAGAGGACGACTTTGGCCTCGTCAATACGGAAGAGTTGACCGGCCAGATCGATCAGTTCACCGGAGCCATCGCGCTCGTCGTCACGCCGATCACTTTGATCTCGCTCGTCGTCGGCGGCATCGTCGTCATGAACATCATGCTCGTCTCGGTGACGGAGCGGACGTTCGAGATAGGCTTGCGAAAAGCGCTCGGCGCGCGGCGCACACAAATACTGTTGCAGTTCCTGATCGAGTCGGCGATGTTGTGCGCGGTGGGCGGAATCATTGGTCTCCTGCTGGCGGCTGGCGTTAGTTGGCTCGTCTCGACGTTGACGCCGATCACGATGACGATCACGCTCCTGTACGTGCTGCTTGCCGTCGGTGTCTCCAGCGGCATCGGCCTTATCGCCGGCATTTACCCGGCCTTCAAAGCGTCGCGCCTCGATCCCATCGTCGCGCTGACGCGAACCTGACAATTGCGGAATGCGGATTGAAAAACTGCTTGTCTTCTAATCCGCAATCCGCAATCCGCAATTTTATGAGACTGCCCGGCTTTATCACCAAAGACATCTTAGCGATGGCGTTCGATAGCATTCGGGCGCACAAGTTCCGTAGCTTTCTGACCGTTCTCGGCATCATCATCGGGGTGATGACGGTAATTGTGGTCGCGGCGATGTTGATGGGGTTGCGTGGCAGCCTCGTTAAGATCGTCGAAGAGTACGGGGCCAATAACATCTATGCGTTTCACTTGACGACCGGCATTCATGTCGGCGAACGCGATCAGAACGAGCGCGCGCGGAAGGTGTTGACACCGGAAGACGGCGAGGCGGTGAAGGCGCAGGCGTCGGCGGTCGCGGACGTGGCGTTCGTCTCGCCGAACATCGGCGGTTGGGGCAGTGGGTTCGACGACACGATCAACCACAGCGGCAAAACATACCGGCGTGGCAACACGCAGGGCGTGACGCCCAATCACGGACAACTCACGAACGTCCGTCTAAAAGAAGGCCGCTTCATCAGCGAGCAGGATGAGCAGTACCGGCGCAACGTCATCGTTCTCGGCGTCAATGCCGCGCAAGCATTATTTCCGGATCAGCCCGACCGCATCGTTGGCACTGAAGTCAAGATGGGCGGCTATATCTGGGAAATTATCGGCGTGTTGGAGAAGCGCAAGAATGCCTTTCTCGGCGAGAACGACGAAGACAACGCCGTGTTGGTCCCCTTCCGCACGGCGCAGCAGGTCGCGCCCGCGCGGAAATTCTTGCTATTCATCGTGCAGGCCAAGACGGGGCTGCGGCAGGAGGCTTACGATCAAGTCGAGGAAATCTTGCGGACGCGGCGGGCCGTGAAATTCAGTGATGCGAACGACTTTGATCTCAAAACCGCTGATGCTTTCATCGGCCAGTTCGACAGCATCTTCGGCATGGTCGGGTTAGTCGCCATCGCGTTCTCTGGAATCGGACTGCTCGTCGGCGGCATCGGCGTGATGAATATCATGCTCGTCTCCGTCACCGAGCGCACGCAAGAGATCGGCGTCCGCAAAGCCATCGGCGCGCGCCGCCGCGACATCGTGAGCCAATTTTTGTACGAGGCGATGACGCTGACGCTCTTCGGCGGCATTCTCGGCGTGCTGCTCTCGTTCGGCGTGAGCCAGATCATCATGTTCTTCGTGCCGTCGCTGCCGGCTTCGGTTCCTTCGTGGGCGGTGGCGACCGGTCTGTTGGTTTCCATCGGCATCGGTTTGACCTTCGGCGTCTGGCCGGCGCTGAAAGCCTCGCGGCTCGATCCGATTGAGTGCTTGCGTTACGAGTGAAGTGAACTGAAGAAAGCTGTCCGCCGACAACTGCCCGCCTAAACAGCGCTAAATCAAACCACAGAAGAATAAGACAGGATTAACAGAATGGACCGGAAAAAAAACAGCTAGCCCTTGTTCGGTCTCATCATGTTCATCCTGTCAATCCTGTCTCTTTCCTTGTCTCCCAATCTTGTCAGGTTCGATTGAGGATTGTCACGAGACAATCTGTGCGCGGCTCGTTCGTCGTAGATGAGAACGGCGTCAGCATAATCAGCAAATTGGAAGATGAGTTTCGTGCTATTCGTAATTTCTCCGCCGGGCGCTCGGCGCTTGCTTGAACGCCTTGTTTGAAGAGGCCGGTGCGAGTGTGTTAAATTCTTTGTCCGAAGCTCGGAGCCGCACGGCATCCAAGAGAATGTTGCTGCTGTACAAAATTCTTCGCTCGTCTGGGATTGGTCCCACAGTCCGTTCCTTTTAACCACCGACATGCGGGAGGTTTTCAATGTTTAAGTCGTCTCGTCGTTCACTGTTAGCCTGTCTCGTTATCTTCACAATTATTTTCAGCAGCCTGCCCATCGCTTTCGCTACCGATTCGTCCGCCGCGCTGGCAACGACGGAGCAAGATGGCGTCAAGGGGGCGGACGCGGCGTTGGCGCAAGGGCGCACGCTACTGCGCCGCAATCGTGCGGATCAGGCGTTGCCTCTCGTCGAATCCGCGCTCGAAATGTACACGCGCGCTAATGCACAAAATGGCATGGCCGCCGCGCAGGATGTGGCGGGCGACATTTACGTGCAGCAAGGACAGTATGACACCGCGCTCGATCTCTACGGGCGCGCTCTGCAAATTTTCCGCGCGCAGAACGATGTGCCGAACATCAATTTGTTGCTCGCCAAGATCGGCGAGACGCAGTATCTAGCGGGCGACGGAACTGCCGCACAAGCCACGTTCGCGCAGATGTTCGATGTCGGCGAGCAGTCGAAGAGACGAGGGGGGGCGGGAGTCGCGTTCGCCAACGTGAGCGCGATTGTCCCCGGATTGGTGTGTCCCTCTTTCAACTCGAACAACAATTCGTCGAACTCTTCAGGCGATATGGCCGGCAACGGGGCGGGCAGCAATGATCCGCCGAACATGGGACGCGCGCCGAAAGGCTTGGATGGTATCGGGCGGATGGATTTACGCATCGTCGATCAGAACGGCAATCCAGTGCAGGGCGTTAAAGCCCGGCTCGCGACGAAGCGGCCCAACGGGATTAGTTGCGACTGCTGGGACAATACCGACGCCACTGGCCGTGTCTTGCTGCCGCCGATCCACATCGGCAAAGTTCTCAAGCTGGAACTCAGAGCGAAGGGCTTCGAGCCGCAGGACATCATCGTCGATCCGGCACAGATGGCGCAGGCTTACCGCGTCGTGATGCAGGCGAAGGGCGCGGCGCAAGCAGCGGCTAAAGGCGCGGCGCAACAAGCGCAATCGTCAGCGAACGCGGTCAGCAGCGCGAGCGCCGCCGCGGCGTGCTTGAACCTCTACAGTTTGTTCAACAGCTACGTCACCGGCCAATTCGGTTTGGGTCGCTCGCGCTACAACGATAATCAACTTGGCGAGGCGCGCGCGCATTACGAAAATGTCTTGGCAGCGGCGGACAAGAGCGCACCCGCCGGCAACACAGCGGCGGCACGTTTGTATCGCACAGTCGCGCGCACTAACCTCGGCGATGTGGCCTTCAGAGAGGGACGCTACGCTGACGCAATCAAACTTTACACGCAAGCCGCCGAAGGCGCGCGGCAGGACAACCGCCTTGAATTAGTCTGGAGCGCGTATCGCGGGATTGGCCGGAGTTATTTAGCGCAGGCCGCACAGCAATCATCTG
>JALZKK010000181.1 GCA_030859285.1 Acidobacteriota bacterium
CGTCGAGATCGGCGGGACGGTCGGCGACATCGAATCGCTCCCGTTCCTCGAAGCCATTCGCCAGATGGGGAACGAAGAGGGACCACAGGGCGCGGTCTTTGTGCATCTCACATTGGTCCCTTTCATCGCCGCCGCCGGCGAGTTGAAGACGAAGCCGACGCAGCACTCCGTCCGCGAATTGCGCGAGATCGGAATCGCCGCCGACATTCTGCTCTGCCGCTCCGACCGCCAACTCTCGCGCGACTTGCGCTCGAAGATCGCTTTGTTCTGCAACGTCACGGATCGCGCCGTGATCACCGCCGAAGATGTGGACACGATCTACGATGTGCCGCTCGCCTTTCACGCGCAAGGCTTGGACGAACTGATCGTCGAATCGCTTGGCTTGCAAGAGATAGCGCCGTCTGCCGATCTCGCGCGCTGGCGCGAACTCGTCGCTACTGTCCGCGACAGGTCGGCGGGCGAAGTGACTATCGGGATCGTCGGCAAATACGTCGAATTGGAAGATTCTTACAAGTCTCTGCGCGAGGCGCTGACGCACGGCGGCGTCGCGAACAACCTGCGCGTCAACGTGCGCTGGGTCGAATCGGAAGAGTTGATGGAAGATGATTACGAAGATCGCCTGCGCGACTTCGACGCGATCCTCGTCCCCGGCGGTTTCGGGCGGCGCGGCATTCCCGGCATGATCCGCGCCATCTCCTACGCACGCAAAACAAGGACGCCGTACTTCGGCATCTGTCTCGGAATGCAGACCGCCGTCATCGAGTATGCACGTTCGGTCTGCGGCTTAACCAACGCCGATTCGACCGAGTTCGATCCAGAAACTCCATATCCGGTGATCTTCAAGTTGCGCGATCTCGTCGGCGTCGAAGAGCTGGGCGGGACGATGCGGCTCGGCGCGTGGCCGTGCCGACTCGCACCGGGCAGCCTCGTGAGTGACATCTACAGCGGCGCATCAGAGGTCAGCGAGCGCCATCGCCACCGTTACGAGTTCAACCCCGACTTCCGCGAGACTTTAGAGCGCGCCGGATTAGTTTTCAGTGGCGAGTCGCCCGACCAGCGCTTCGTCGAAATGATCGAGCTGCCGCGCGAAGCTCATCCGTGGTTCACCGGCTGCCAATTTCATCCCGAATACAAATCAAAACCGCTCGCCGCACACCCGCTCTTCAGCGCCTTCATCCATGCCGCGCACGAAAACCGAATGCGGAACGAGACGCCGAGCAACGGCGATACAGACTTGAAGGCTGATAGTTTGCAACCGACGGCAGAGCGCGTCGGCGCGGACTGAAAAGAAGTAGTGAGGGATGAAGAAAGGCAGAAGTCCGACCGTCAGGGAGGGTGTCTCTCGCTCCCACACACGCTGACGATTAGGCATGAATATGACAACAGAGAATAGGATGAAATCTTTCAGTGTCGGCGGCGCGACGTTCGGCGACGGGCGTTTGACGATCATCGCCGGGCCGTGTGTCATCGAATCGCGCGCACACGCGCTGATGCTGGCACGTGAATGTGCGCGACGGGCGCGCAGTGTCGGACTGGATTTGGTTTTCAAGTCGTCGTTCGACAAGGCCAATCGCTCGTCGCATGAAAGTTTTCGCGGTCACGGAATGCAGGCCGGCCTCGCCGTGCTGCGCGAGGTCAAGGAAGAACTTGGTCTCTCCGTCCTGACCGACGTGCATGACGTGTCACAAGTCGAAGCGGTCGCGGAAGTCGTGGACGTGTTGCAGATACCCGCGTTTCTCTCGCGCCAGACGGATTTGATCGAGGCGGCGGCGCAGACGGGACGCGCCGTCAACGTCAAGAAAGGACAATTTCTCGCGCCTGCCGACGCGCGCAACATCGTGCGAAAGGCGCGCGCCGCCGGTTGCGAGAAATTATTGCTGACGGAGCGGGGCGTCTCATTCGGCTACAACAATCTGGTCGTGGACATGCGCTCATTTCCGATCATGCGTGGGTTCGGCGCGCCGGTGGTATTTGACGTGACACACTCGCTGCAACTGCCCGGCGGCTTAGGCCATGCAACGGGCGGGCAGTCCGAGTTCATCGAACCGCTCGCGCGTGCCGGAGTCGCCTGCGGCGTCGATGCCGTCTTCATGGAAGTCCACGACTGCCCTGAGCGCGCGCTGTCAGACGGCCCAAACGCGCTGCCTTTGGAGCGAATGGAAGCATTGCTCACGACGTTGCGCGATGTGCATGAATTGGTGCGGCCTGTCACATCAATTCAGTCATGAGCATTTAAGTCGGGGTCTGTGAAATTGGGGCGCATGATTGAACCACAGAGACACAGAGGCACAGAGGAAACGATGAAGGCAGGACAGTGAACGATTAATGAAAAGCAAATATCTTCCATTCATCATTCCGCGTTCATCATTCATCATTTGTCTTCTCTGTGCTTCTGTGTCTCTGTGGTGAATGTTCAGTCATACCATCATCCGAGCCACGAATTTGCGCTCACTCGTCAGTTATAATTTCGCATCTTATGATTCATCTTCGCATAACTAAATTTTTGTTTTTATTTCTCCTGCTGTTGGTCCCTTTCTCCATACACGCACAGGATGGTGCACGGGCGGCGTGGCAAGTAGCACGTTTCGACATTACGGCGAACGTACCGGCGGCGTCTGCGGCGCGCGCGTTGACGGCACGGGCGGCGCTGTCGGTGACGAACGTCGGTCAGGGCGCGGGGCGGCAGTTGACGGCGCGCATTAGCCCGGATGCTGAAGTGTCCTCGGTCACCGTTAATGATCAAGCGGCGCGTTTTCTTGTGCGGGATGACGAGCGCTCGAAGTTGAAGATGGTGATTGTCACGCTGCCTGCGCCAATCGAGTCGGGCGGTATGGTAAACGTCGCTTTCGATTACAAATTGCCGCTCGCGGAGAATACGGGGCTGGCCGCCGTCTCTGTCGAGGGCGCACAGTTACTTCCGCTCTCGTTTTGGTATCCCGCGCCGAACAC
>JALZKK010000184.1 GCA_030859285.1 Acidobacteriota bacterium
ACGCGCCACCGATTGAGGGACACTTGCCGGCGGGGATTCGTCTGGCTCAAAGCAACTCGCCAAAGGGACCATCGCTCACCGCCTTCAGTCGGAAACAATCGGGCGGGCGCAAGAGCGTCGCAGCAGACCGGGGACGATTCACGCGCGCCACGCACACGCCGCCATCGCAGGGGACCAAAAGAATCGCGCTGGCCGCGACACTGTTAGCCGCCGCCCGGTCATTTTATCAAAGTGACCAATCGCAGAGTCAGGCAACGGTCGCCGTCACAGCCGAGCATCTTCGCTTCAAACGCTTCAGCCGCAAATCAGGAACGCTCTTCATCCTCGCGGTTGACACGTCCGGCAGCATGGCGCTCAACCGCGTTCGCCAAGCGAAAGGCGCGCTCGCCGAGTTACTCCGCCAGTCTTACATTAACCGTGATCGCGTCGCGTTGATCTCGTTCCGCGAACAACGCGCCGAACTGCTGCTCGCGCCCTGTCAATCGCCGGCTACCTGTAAACGCCTGCTCGATGCGCTCCCGGTCGGCGGCGCAACGCCGCTCTCTGCCGCCCTTCTGCGTGCCCTCGAAGTCGCACGCCGCACCGCGCAACAGGGCGTGAGACAGATCGCACTGTTGATTTTCACAGACGCGCGCGCTAACGTTCCGCTCTCTAACGAAACCGCACACGGCCAGCACGCCCGCGCGCAAATTCACAACGAACTCCAACAACTCGGCGCAGCCCTACAACAAACCGGAATCGCCTCCATCATCATCGACACGCAAAACCGCTTCACCGCCGGCAACGAAGGCCAAGCCCTCGCCAAAGCTCTCGGCGGCCAATACTTAAATTTGGAGTCTGAAGTCTGAAGTCTGGAGTCTGGAGTCTGGAGTCAAAAACATTTTTTGTCTTTGACTTCAGACTCCAGACTCTAGACTCCAGACTTTTTAGCCGCTATCTTATCCGCGTTCTAAACTTTCTTGCCGGTCAAGGTTCTCAATACATTTCGACATGTCGAAGGAAGCGGTTCAACATCAGTTGACGGATGCAGAGCGTGAGGCTCATATGTTCGCTCTCTACGAACAGGTGTTGGAGATCGAGGGGCGTTTGATCCCGACGGGGCTGCACGTCTTTGGTCGCCCGTCGGAGCAAGCGGAGTGCGCCGATCTGTTGCGGATGGTCGCTTCGTTTGACAGGCCGGAGATCGGCGCGCGCGCGTTGCCCGATCTCGTGGCCGAAGGCCTAACGGATTGCGGATTGCGGATTAAAGACAGTGAAGGCAGAACGCAAAACGAGGACGCAATTTCCGAACAATCCGCAATCCGCAATCCTCAATTGAAGAATCCGCAATTGAAGGAGCGGGTTGACGCGATTGTGCGCGAAGCCATCGCGTGTTTTTTGCGAGGGGGAATTGATGAGGCGTGCGCTTGGCTGGAAACGACAGCGCGGGTGAGTGTCGAGCAGTCGCGTTCGGTGTTCGTTCTCTTGGAAAAAATTCGTGAACAGTTGCAGGTCAACGGAGAGTTGGACAGTTTGTCGCGTGCGTTGTGTGGCGAATATATCGAGCCGGGGCCGGGCGCAGACATCGTGCAGAATCCCGGCATCTTGCCAACCGGCAGAAACACGCACGCGGTTAATCCTTACACAGTGCCGTCCGATCTCGCTTTCGCGCGTGCTGAACGGGTGGTGAAATTGCTGCTTGAGCGGCACGCCGCGGAGCATGGTCGTTATCCGCAAGCGATGGCGTTGGTGTTGTGGGGCTTGGACAATATCAAGACGCAGGGTGAGGGCGTGGCGCAGGCTCTGTGGTTGTTAGGCGTGCGCCCTGTGCGCGATGCGATGAATCGCGTGATCGATGTGGAGCCAATCCCTCTCGAACAACTGCGCCGCCCGCGCATCGACGTGGTAATGACCGTCTCCGGCATTTTTCGCGATCTGTTCGCCGCCACGATGGGCTTGCTCGACAAAGCCGTGCGCTGCGTCGCACAGCTTGACGAGCCGGCGGAACTCAATTTCGTCCGCCGCAACATTTCTGGACAGATCGACGCGGAAAATTGTTCGTTCGATGAAGCTGCCTTGCGTGTCTTCTCAAACGCGCCCGGTAACTATGGGACCAATATCAATTTCATGGTGATGGATTCCCAATGGGACAAAGATGACACGCTCGCGGAACTCTTCGTCACGCGCAAGTGCTTTGCTTACGGACGCGACCGCGAAGGCCGCGCGCTCGAAGGCCGCGAAGCTCCGGGCGCGATGAAACGCGCTCTCTCGCGGGTCGAAGCGACGTATCAGAATCTCGACTCGTTCGAGATCGGCGTTACCGATGTCGATCATTATTTCGAGTATCTCGGCGGCGTCTCGAAAGCGGTTGAGAAGCAGACTCAAGCGCGTCCCGCGATCTACGTCTCGGACTCGCTCGCGCGCGAAACGAAAGTCCGCACGCTCTCGGAAACGGTTAGGCTGGAGACGCGCGCGAAGACTTTGAATCCGAAGTGGTACGAAGGAATGCTCAAGCACGGCTTTCGCGGCGTCGCAGAGATCGAAAGCCACGTCGCCAACACTTTCGGTTGGAGCGCGACCGCCGACGCCGTCGATGGTTGGATTTATACGGAAGTCGCCAACACTTTCATCCTCGATGAAGGAATGCTCGCGCGCCTGCGTGATCTCAACCCGCACTCGGCACGCTCGCTTGTCGCCCGCCTGCTCGAAGCCGAAGGGCGCGGTTTTTGGGAAGCGGAGCAGGAAGTAGTTGATCGTCTGCGAGAGATATTTAGTCTGCTTGAAGATCGGATCGAGGGAGTTGCGTAATCTCGGCTCGCTCATTCTGATTTGTTTTCTCTGTGCCTCGCCGGTCTCTGTGGTTCAATTACCCGTTTGCTACTTGAGGTAAATCGTTGATCATCACGGTTCTTTACGTCGGTTCAAGTTTGCTCGCGCCGCTCAAGGAAGCGGAGCGCGAGATTGAGCGGCGCTATGCGCTGGGCGTGCGCGTGGCGGCGCACAATTTGGGCGCGGCGCTCGATGAAAGCGCGTGGCGCGAAGTGGAGCGCGATTTGTCGGCGTCGGAAGTGGTGTTCGTGATCCATGTGACGGATGGGGAGAATGCCGCGCGGTTGATGACGTTGTTGACCAGATTTGCAGGGCAGCGCGCGGTCGTTGTCATCAATTGTCTGCCGGAGTTGATGCGGCAGACGCGAATGGGGCGGCTTAGTTTTGGGTGTGCCGCTGAGACGGGTGAAGGCGTGGCTGATCATCGTGATGCTGGGATGGCGAAGCGGTTGGTCAGTCGCGTCGGGGCTTGGATGGGTGAGCAGGCGCGGGCGCATCGTGCGAAAAAGCGCGCGAGCCATACTCAATATCTGCGTTACGTCGAGCGTCTGCCGTCGCTGCTGCGCCTTGTGCCGAATGCGGGGCGGCTGCGCGATGTCAAAAATTATCTCTATCTCTTCTGCTATTTTTTGCAGCCGACGCCGAACAACATTCGTTCGATGTTGCTCTATGCGCTGAAGCACTACGTCGATGATGCGCGCCTGTCACGCGCAGAGATCGAGTTACCACCGCCGGAGACCTTGCCCGCCGTCGCCATCTATCATCCGGACGCGCCGCAACTCTTCGAGACATTCGAGAGCTATCGCACTTGGCACGAAAAGCGGGCGCGGAAATTGAATGGGGCGACACTCAAGCCGGAGCAAACAATCGGGCTGCTGCTCATGCGCCCACAAATTATCAGCGAGACGCGCGGCCATTATGATGGCTTGATTCGTGCGATTGAAGACGAAGGGTT
>JALZKK010000230.1 GCA_030859285.1 Acidobacteriota bacterium
CCGTCAACGCGGCCATAGACCTTGCCGGTCAAACCGAAAGACTTGTCGAACTTCTTGAACAATTCGTAAAGCGAGAAATGCGTCGGCGCGTTGTATGGATCGTAGTGCTTAAGGAGCGCGAGGCCCATCATCAGATTCGTCGGCCACTTGCCGCGCCCCGCGTCCGTAATCCCGCGCATATCGCGGACTAAGCCCGGAATGTTCAGAAACTCCGGCACAGGCCGCATCTCTTTCGTCTCTTTGTCGATCATCACCGCCGTGCCGACGCCGCAGTTCGGGTGGCAACCGCAGGAAACTTGGCCCCACTCAGCATCAGGCCCGTGCGCGAGGTCTGCAAAGTCTGCGAACGCGCCCATCAGAGAGAGCGGAAACCAATCGCGCGTCGGCTCGGTGATCCCGACTTGGCTTTTCACGTCGTGCGCGAGATGCGACAGGGTGTAGCGCTGCGCCATGCGCCGCTCGTCCGTGATCTCTTCGTCGCGGCCTGTGAACGAAACGGGCTGGAACGAGATGAACGCAACCTTCTTCGGATTATCGAGCGCGAAGCGGATCACCGCTCCAACCTGATCGTTATTGATGTTGTTGACCAGCGTCGTCACCAACACAATTTCGACGCCGGCCTCGTGCAGGTTATCAATCGCGCGCAACTTCACGTCGAACAAATTGCCGACTTGCCGGTGCGAATTGGCGTCGTTGCCGATGCCGTCGAACTGAAGGTAAGCGTAACGCAAGCCCGCCGCCGCCGCTTCCCGACAAAACTCTTTTGACTTGGCGAACTCGATGCCATTCGTCGCGCACTGCACCGAGTTATAACCGACCTTGCGCGAATACTTGATCGCGTCGATGAAGCACGGCGAGATCGTCGGCTCGCCCCCCGAAAATTGCACGGACATTTGCCGGCGCGGCTTGATCGAGATCGCTTGATCGAGAATGTCCTTCACCTCATCGAACGATAGCTCATGCACGAACCCGACCTGATTCGCGTCCATGAAGCACGGATCGCACATCATGTTGCAGCGATTCGTCAGATCGATGGTCAGAACTGATCCGCGCCCGTACTTGATCGAACTTGACCCGTGATCGTGCAAGCCCTCATCATTGTGCGCCTGAATGTCGCGGCCCGGAAACATCGATTCGATGTGCTTCAAGAATTTCGAGTCCATCGCCATGATGTCCTCGAAGTGGCCGTGGACGGGACAATCCTTCACCATCCAGATTTCGCCATTGCGCTCAATGATCGTCGCCTTCACCTCGCCGACTTTCTCGCTGATCAGAATCGACGGATCGATCACATCGGCGCTCAAGATTTTCGCGCGCGCTTCGATCACGCACTTCGGACATAGACTGTCGGTCGTGCGCGGAAAGCCGAGCGGCGGCTTCGACTTCTGCCAAGATTTTAAGAGCGGCTTGTCCGACCACTTCGGCGTGAAAGATTCGTTCGGACGGTACTGGTTGAAAAACTGAACCGTATTGAAGATGCCACCGGCGATCTTGGCGACGCCCTTTTCGACGTGTTTGATAGGTTTCATTTTCTTCTTTCTCACTCGGCTAAATTGAAAATCTTCGGGACAAACAAGAGCCGACGCCTTGACGAGACGAACCGGCCAACTTCACTTGTCACTCTGCTATTTTGCGGATTGCCCGTCTTTGCGGGAGAAAAGCAGTCATTTATCAAGCAATGATCATGCCGCAAGATGTTTCAGGGATAACTGAGGAAATAATAAGACTTAGGCTCTTTTCACATTGATTGCACTTCCAGACCAAGCTGTGTCACATGAACGCGAACAGGAAGAGCAACTAAGATGCGTTTCCTTATGACTCCAATACGGATGGCTTTCATAAGCAAGGTGGCAATTCTGACACCCGGCTTAGTTGGAGAGTTTTCCACCTTGTCCTTAGTCAGGGGTCTCAAAAACAGCGGCAGATAGCGCCAAAAATAAAATCCCGCTGCCGTTGATTCTTCGCACGACAGCGGGTCGGTGGTATCGGGGCTAATGGAGAGATTGAAGTGTTCCCGTCAAATTGCCAGCGCTAACGCGCTGCACACATGGCGATGATGGAGGACATCCCTGGCCTCTCTTTTAAGCCCGCGCAGATTTCGTTGTCAGGCGCGACTTCTCTGCTTCCATACGTGCGCCGAGTTCGTTCAATTGCTTTTTGTCCAGCACCTCGCGGGCGTTCTTGAACATATCCTGTTCTTCCTCTTCGACGTGATGCTCGACGTTCTCTTGCAAGACTTTGAGCTTGGCCGCCCATTGCTCACTGCCGACCGACATCGCTTCCAGCTCTTGGAGCAACATCTTGATCACATGATGTTCCTCATAACCTTCAAGCGTGATGGCGCGCGTCTCGGCTTCTTGTTTGAGTACTGGATAAAAGATTTTCTCTTCGATGTGCGCGTGGACATCGAGTTCCTGTTTCAATTTAGTGAACAACTCTTCGCGTGTCTTAACGGCGCGTTCGGTCGTCGGCTCTAGTTTCTTGAAGATAGCTTCCACTTCGTCGTGGTCGTGCTTCAACAGTGTGATTGCGTCCATTTTGCGTCCTCCGGTTGAACCCTGTCTCCTAAACTTGCACGATAACGATACGTGCAGATGCTTTTTTATTTAGGTAACAATCGGAATGCCAGAAGACAGAAGGGGAGAGGGGGAGAAAGGGAGAGGGGGAGAAAAAGCAGTTGCGCCTTGTCTCCCCTTCTCCGCTTTAGCGGCGCGGCGCGAAATAGCCGATGCGGGTGGTGACGCGGAGGTTGAGATCGCGTGTGCGGACTTGGACGCGGCGGAATTTGCCGTCGCGCGTTTTGTCGAGCGGCGAGTAGTAGAGCGCGTATTGCGAGCGCAGTTCGTCGGCGACTTCGGCATAGACTTGATCGAGGGCAGCGAAGCTCTGGGGTTTGTAGAAACGCCCGCCGGTGGCGGCGGTGAGGGTGTCTAAATTTTGCTCGCTCAGATCGAGAATGCGGAGACCTTCGCGCAGACGGTCGATGTTGATTTGATTGAAACGTTGCGTTGAGGGCGGCGCACTCAACAGCGTGTCGAGTTCGGATTGCTTGCTGGCGCGTTGGATTTCGATGTTGGTGATGGCATAGACAATCGCGCCGGTTTCGAGCAGGGCGCGGAGCGCTGTCTGGCTTGTCGCGGAGCCGTTCCCGCTGTCGATGCCGTCGGTGAGGACGACGACGGCATGGCGTCGCTGCCCGCCCTTGAACTGTTCGCGCGCGGTGAGATAGAGCGCATCGTTGAAGCGCGTGAACATGCCGGGCGTGATGCGCCGGAGCGCGCGCCGCAACTGAAAGCGGCTTGAAGTCCAGTCTTGCAGCAATTCAACTTTGTCGTCGAACTTCAACAGACAGACGCGATCATCTTTCGCCAGCCGCCCCGCGAACTCGTCAGCCGCGCGCCGGAAATCTTCAAAGCTCGGCGCGACCGAAGAAGACGCATCGATCATCAACGCGACATCGACCGGCGCTTGCCGCAATTCCAGCCCGCTCAAAGGCTGCTCGCGTCCGTCCTCACGAACGCGAAAATCGTCGCGCGTCAATGTCTTGACGAGCCGCCCCATTGCATCGCGCACGGTCACGGGCAGCAGGACTTCCGAAGTGGTCACGCGGATCACTTCGTCGTCGTCGATGTCTTCCGGGCTACCGAATTGCGAGTCTGGTGCAGGCTGCGGAGTCGGCGTGGGACGGCTCGGCGGCGCGGACAGGCGCGGCTGCTGCTCTGCGCGCGAGTGCGGGACAATCAGTGCGCTCATTAGCACGAGCGACATCAGCGCGCAGATGAAAATAAGATACGGCGCGCGCCCAATAATTTTAATGAAGGGCAACGCGCATTCGCGCGGCGGGCAGGGACCAGCCCTGCCTCTACAATTATTGCGGTCGTGCTTCATTCATTTGACGTTTGCGCCGGAGCGTTGCCGATTCCGTTTGTCTGCCCGCTCACGTCTTCGCCCATCGCGGCGCGCATGGCGTTGATGATCGGATCGGTGACGCGGCGGCGGCGCAGTTCGGCCAACTTCGCGGGCGCGAAATCATAATTGGCGGGCGCGGCTTCGATGCGGCGAATGATCGTGCCTTCGCTGAACCCGGCATCGACTAGCTCGATGATTGAGTCATTGGTGAGCGTCGGCGTGCGTTCGAGCTTAGGCGGCGCACCGCCCGCTTCTGCCGGCGGGCGGATGATGCGGACACTGGCCGAACCGGTCGTCTGC
>JALZKK010000247.1 GCA_030859285.1 Acidobacteriota bacterium
TTTCTTGCTTTACCCCACACTGCCTTCGAGCTTCAGACCGAGCAACCGTTGCGCTTCGACGGCGAACTCCATCGGCAATTCGCGGAAGACATCTTTGCAGAAGCCGTTGATGATCAATGACACCGCGTCTTCCTGCGAAATGCCGCGCTGCATGATGTAGAAGAGTTGTTCTTCGCTAATGCGCGACGTAGTGGCTTCATGCTCGACCTTCGCCGTGTTGTTCATCACCTCGATGTACGGGAAAGTGTTCGCGCCGCATTTGCCGCCGATCAGCATTGAATCGCACTGCGTGTAATTGCGCGCACCCTCCGCGCCGGGCAGGACTTTGACCAGTCCACGATAGCTGTTGTTCGACCGGCCCGCCGAGATGCCTTTCGAGACGATGGTCGAGCGCGTGTTCTTGCCGATGTGGATCATCTTGGTTCCGGTGTCGGCCTGCTGCGCGTGGTTCGTCAGCGCGACCGAGTAGAACTCGCCGATAGAGTTGTCGCCCTGCAAAATGCACGAAGGATATTTCCAAGTGATCGCCGATCCGGTCTCGACCTGCGTCCAAGAGATTTTGGAGTTGCGGCCCGCGCATTTGCCGCGCTTCGTCACAAAGTTGTAAATGCCGCCCTTGCCATTTTCATCGCCCGCGTACCAATTCTGCACGGTCGAATACTTGATCTCGGCGTCGTCCAAAGCGACGAGTTCCACGACCGCCGCGTGCAGTTGATTCTTGTCGAAGCGCGGCGCGGTGCAGCCTTCGAGATATGAGACATACGCGCCCTCTTCGGCGACGATCAGCGTGCGCTCGAACTGGCCGGTCTCGGAGTTGTTGATGCGGAAATAAGTCGAAAGCTCCATCGGGCAGCGAACGCCTTTGGGGATAAAGCAGAACGAGCCATCGGTGAAAACCGCGCTGTTCAAGGCCGCGAAATAGTTGTCGCTCGTGGGGACGACCGTGCCGAGATATTTCTTGATGAGTTCGGGATGCTCCTGCACCGCTTCGGAGAACGAGCCGAAGATGACGCCGTGCTTCTTCAACTTCTCTTTGTAGGTCGTCGCCACCGAGACCGAGTCGAACACGGCATCGACCGCGACGCCGGCGAGTTGCTTCTGTTCGGACAGCGGAATGCCGAGTTTCTCAAACGTCCGCAGCAATTCAGGATCGACTTCATCGAGACTGGCCTTCGTCGCCTTCTGCTTCGGCGCGCTGTAATAAATGATGTCTTGATAATCGACTTCCGGGTACGTGATGTTGGGCCAGCGCTTCGGCTCTTCCATCTTCAACCAATGGCGATAAGCCTTGAGCCGAAATTCCAACAACCACTCCGGCTCATTCTTCTTCTCAGAGATCAGCCGGATCGTGTCCTCATTCAATCCACGCGGGATCATTTCCGACTCGATGTCGGTGACGAAACCGTATTTGTACTCTTTGTTAGCTAATAGTTCGATGGTACTCATAACTTAATTTTTGATTTTTGATTTGCGATTGAAAGACATCTACTTCCTTCAGCGTCTTTTGCCTTCAATCACAAATCAAAAATCGCAAATCCCTTTCATGCTTGTTTCCGCGCACTCACGCTTAGTCGCTGCAATCCTTGAATCTTGTGCAGCGTTGTTTCGACTTTCGCTTCCGTGCCGAGCAGTTGCGCCAGCGTGATGCCCGCGAGCGCGTTCCTCACGACATCGTGTAGGTTGACGATCACCGGGCGGATGCCGCAATTGCCCGTGTGGACGCAGGAATCGAGGACGCCGGTGTAACTTTGGCAATGTCCTGCCAGCACGTCTCCGTCCAGCACCTTGATGATCTCGTGCAGGCGAATCTCGGAGGCGGGTCGCGCCAACTGATAACCGCCCTTCGTGCCGCGAATCGACTTTACCAGCCCTGCCTTGTTCAAAATCCAGAGCAGCTTGCCCGCGTTGGCGACCGAAATTCCTTCACCCTCCGCGATCTGCGTGAGCGTCAAAAATTCGCCCTCGCCGAGCGGCGCGAGTTGCAACAGGCAACGCAGCCCATATTCTTCCTGCGCGGAGACTTTCATCGAGTCATCCCTAAAATTGACGGCAAATTGCTTGGCACGTCTGTATTTTAGGGATACCTTACTTTTTAGTCAAGATTAGAGATGAACCTTGCGGCGAATAGTTATTATGAGCTATTGAGCCATCAGGTCGCACAATGTTTGCCAAACATTCATCGGAGCCAATCCGTTTCGTCGCCCGCGACTCTTTGCTCATCCTCCAACGGTACGACCTGCACCGTCGCGTCGCGCACTTCGGCGAGAAAGCGGTTGATGACCGAGCCGTGCAGCAGTATGTCCCAACGCGAGCGCGCCGACTGGCCGAAGATCACGTGGGTGATTCCTTTGCGGCGCGCGTAATCGATGAGCGCGTCGGCGACCTGCCGGGCTTGCAGTTTGACGACCTGTGCGCCGAGACTTTCGGCAAAGCGGATGTTCTCTTCGAGCGCGGCGAAATCTTTCGGCTTGATCCGGCCCGGCTCTTCGCGCGGCGTCTCGACATAGACGGCGTACCAATCGCTCGCTAATTTTCCGGCGATGCGTGATCCCGTCCGTAAGAGTTTCTTCGCGCTGCCGCGACTCGCCATGCAAACCATCACTTTTTCGGGGATCACTGGATGCGCTAAACCTTCGCGCTCGCGGTATGTGTGCGACTTCCCGGCTTGATCTTCGGCGACGTGGCGCAAAGCGAGTTCGCGCAAAGCGGAGAGATTGCCTTTGCGGAAGAAGTTGTTCAGCGACTGCTCAATCTTTTCGACGCCGTAGATTTTTCCCTGCCTGAGCCGCGTCCGCAAAGTATCAACCGAGACATCGACATTGACGACCTCATCGGCGTGCTTCAGCACGAAATCAGGAAGTGTCTCGCGCACGCGCACGCCGGTCGTCCGTGCCACTGCATCATTCAACGACTCCAGATGCTGAATGTTGACGGCGGTGATCACGGAGATGCCGCTGTCTAAAAGTTCCAGCGCATCCTCATAGCGTTTGTGATGCTTCGCGCTGGGCGCGTTGGTGTGCGCGAGTTCGTCAACGATGGCGATTGACGGACGCCGCGCGATCACGGCGTCAACGTCCATCTCTTCAAGCACGATGCCGCGATACTCGATGCGTCTGAGCGGCACGCGCTCAAGGTCACTAATGAGCGCGATAGTTTCGGCGCGTCCGTGCGGCTCGATGAAGCCAATCACGATGTCCACGCCTTGATGCTTTAAGGCGTGCGCGTCCTCAAGCATCTGGTAGGTTTTACCTACACCCGGAGCCGCGCCGATATAGACGCGCAAACGCGCCGCTTTGCTCTCTTGCAACTTGGCAAGCAGCGTCTCCGGCGTCGGTCGAGTGTGTTCGCTGACGGACATAGTGACTGTTAAATCCTCGATGCAAAATTTTCGTTTAAGGAGTCGCGGGAGTTATAACCCCGCCGGGCGCGGCGGGCGGCAAGCGGCGGTCAAGTTCGAGATTCACTTCCAACACATTCACCGTCGGCTCGCCGAGCAAGCCGAACTGACGGTTGCGCGTCAACTCACGCACGATGCGCCGCACTGCCTTTTCGCCTGCGCCGCGCTCGCGCACGACGCGCGGGATTTGAAACTCGGCGGCGGCGGGCGAAATGTGCGGATCGAGTCCCGATGCGCTCGTGGTCACAAGGTCAATTGGCACAGGAACGCCGGGATTCTCAGCTTGGAGCATCGACACATCGGCGATGACGCGATCAATCAGTTTCTTGTTCGTCGGACCCAAGTTTGAACCCGACGATGCGCCCGCATCATAGCCGCTCGCGCCCGCCGCCGAAGGACGAGAGCGAAAATAACCCGGCGACGAGAATGGCTGTCCGATGAGATGCGATCCGATAACAACGCCGTCGCGCACGAGCAAATTCCCGTTGGCCTGTGCCGGAAAAACGACTTGCGCGATGCCCGTGACCGCGAGCGGGTAAACGAGTCCGAGCAGCACGGTTGACACGAGCGTCATCAGGACGGCAGTGATCAAGTTTTTCAACATCTTCTCCCTCAAAATTTCAAATTTTAGATTTCAAAACATGATTTCAAATTTCCCATCTCAAATCTGAAATCCGCCTACGCCAGTCCCAGCGCGGTGATCATCACGTCAATAATTTTAATGCCGAGAAACGGCACGACGAGACCACCCAAGCCGTAAAGCAAAAGGTTGCGCCGCAACAACGACGCCGCCGACAGCGGACGATATTTGATTCCGCGCAGGGCGAGCGGAATTAAAGCGATGATGACAAGCGCGTTGAAGATGACGGCTGAGAGAATCGCCGATTGTGGCGTACTCAAGCCCATGATGTTGAGCGCGTTCAGAACGGGAAATATCCCTAAGAACATCGCCGGAATGATCGCAAAATACTTCGCCACGTCGTTGGCAATGGAGAAGGTCGTGAGCGCGCCGCGCGTCATTAACAGTTGCTTGCCGATTTCGACGACTTCGATCAACTTCGTCGGGTTCGAGTCGAGGTCAACCATGTTGCCCGCTTCTTTCGCGGCTTGCGTCCCCGTATTCATCGCGACGCCGACATCGGCTTGCGCGAGCGCGGGCGCGTCGTTCGTGCCATCGCCAGTCATCGCCACGAGCTTGCCTTCGGCTTGTTCTTTTTTGATGAGCCGCATCTTGTCTTCGGGCGTCGCTTCGGCGAGGAAGTCATCAACACCGGCTTCGCGCGCGATGAATGCGGCGGTGAGCGGATTGTCGCCCGTAATCATCACCGTCTTGATGCCCATCTGCCGCAGTTGGTTGAAGCGTTCGGTCATGCCGCCCTTCACGATGTCTTTCAGATAGATCACTCCGAGCGGACGCTTGTTGTCAGCGACGACGAGCGGCGTGCCGCCCTGTTTGGCGATGCGCTCGACGATCTCGCGTAGCTCCTTCGACGATTGTGCGTCGCCTGCCGCGACATACTTTTCAATCGCATCAACCGCACCTTTCCTGACTTCGCGCCCGTCCATGTCAACGCCACTCATGCGCGTCTGCGCGGTGAATGGAATGAAGTTCGCCGCGCCTTGTGCAAGTTCGCGCCCACGCAGACCGTACTTCTCTTTCGCCAGCACAACGATTGAACGTCCTTCCGGCGTTTCATCCGAGAGCGACGAGAGTTGCGCCGCGTCCGCCAAAGTTTTTTCGTCAACGCCCGCCAGCGGGATGAACTCCGCCGCTTGACGATTGCCGAGCGTGATCGTGCCTGTCTTGTCGAGCAGCAGTGTATTTACGTCGCCCGCCGCTTCGACCGCGCGCCCGCTCATGGCAAGGACGTTGTGTTGAATGAGCCGGTCCATCCCCGCGGTGCCGATGGCTGAGAGCAAGCCGCCGATAGTTGTCGGAATGAGACACACGAGCAGCGAGACGAGGACAAAAACGCTTTGCGCGGCGTTCGAGTAAATGGCAAACGGTTGCAAGGTGACGACCGCGAGCAGAAAGATGATCGTCAACCCCGCGAGCAAGATATTGAGCGCGATTTCGTTCGGCGTCTTCTGCCGCTCTGCACCTTCGACGAGCGCGATCATGCGATCAATAAACGTCTCGCCCGGATTCGACGTGATGCGAATTTTGATTTGATCCGAGAGGACGCGCGTGCCGCCCGTCACCGCCGAACGGTCGCCGCCTGCTTCGCGGATCACCGGCGCACTCTCGCCTGTGATCGCCGATTCATCGACGGAGGCGACGCCTTCGATGATCTCGCCGTCGCCGGGAATAAACTCTCCGGCGATGACCACGACGACATCATCTTTGCGAAGTTGCGGCGCAGGCAGGGTTTCCGTCGTGCCATCGGGCCGCAGGCGTTTCGCGGTCGTCTCCGTCTTGGCTTTCCGCAAAGTATCCGCCTGCGCTTTGCCGCGTCCTTCCGCCATCGCTTCGGCGAAGTTGGCAAACAATACCGTGAACCACAGCCAGAGCATGATCTGCAACGCGAAGCCGATCCCGCCCGCGCCCGTTGCCACATCGCGGATGAGCAAAACGGTCGTGATGACGCTTCCGACTTCGACGACGAACATCACGGGATTACGCATCATCGTGCGCGGGTTGAGTTTCTTGAAAGCGTCAATTATCGCGCCCGAAACGATCTGCGAATTCCAGATAGCTTTCTTTTTGTTGTCAGTAGCCATAGTCTTTTGCAATCCCCCAATTAACCTTTGAAAAGTTCGGGGCATTATGCTTGGCGGTTTTGCTTTGCGCCTTTGCGTCTTTGCGTGAAATCCCTCGTCGCTCAATGTCCCGAACTTTCCCATACTCAGAACTTCACTCCCACCCGCATCAACAAATGTTCAACGACAGGACCAAGACAAGATCGGAAAAAACGTCAGCGCGCCGATGATGACGATCACCGAGACGAGCAGCGTCGCAAAGAGCGGCGTCGTCACCGGGAATGTTCCCAAACTTGGCGGCACGAGTTTCTTGCGTCCTAAATTGCCGGCGATGGCGAGCATCGGAATAACGATGAGAAAGCGTCCGACGAGCATCGACATCCCGATGGTCGAGTTGTACCAAAATGTGTTGGCGGAAATTCCGGCGAACGCCGAACCGTTGTTGCCCGTGCCGGATGTGTAGGCGTAGAGAATTTCGCTCAACCCGTGCGGTCCCGCGTTGTTGATTTGCGACGTGCCGAACTCCGGCGACACAACTGAGATCGCCGTCAGCACGAGAATCATCAACGGGAAGATCAGTACCGCCAGCATCGCCATCTTCACGTCGTAGGCTTCGATTTTCTTGCCCAAGTATTCCGGTGTTCTGCCGACCATCAAACCGGCGATGAAGACCGTCAAGACGACGAAGATCAGAATGCCGTACAGCCCCGCGCCGACGCCGCCGAAGATAACTTCGCCGAGCATGATGTTGACGAGCGGCACGAGTCCGCCGAGCGGCGTGTATGAGTCGTGCATCGAGTTGACCGCGCCGCAACTCGCATCGGTCGTCACCGTCGCAAAGAGCGCGCTGTTCGCGATGCCGAAGCGCACTTCCTTGCCTTCCATGTTGCCGCCTGACTGCAACGCGGAAACAATTTGATCTGTTCCGACGAGCAAGGGATTACCTTGCGCCTCCGCCCAATAAACGGTGGTGACGCCGGCAAAAAACAGCGCCGTCATTGCGCCAAAAACCGCCCAGCCATGTTTCTGTGCGCCGGTCATCCGACCGAGCGTGTAAGTTAGCCCGGCAGGGATCAGAAAAATAGCGAGCATCTCCAATAAATTTGTGAGCGGCGTCGGATTCTCGAACGGGTGCGCGCTGTTGGCGTTGAAGAAGCCTCCGCCGTTGGTCCCCAACATCTTGATCGCTTCCTGCGAAGCGACCGGCCCTTGCGCGATGGTTTGCGTTGTCACGTTCGCCGTCGAAGCGGGCGCAGTGTCGGTCGCGGGCGTCTCGACAGCTTGCG
>JALZKK010000257.1 GCA_030859285.1 Acidobacteriota bacterium
ATGAGGACGCGCTGAGGAAAGGGCGGACGGTAGTCATCGCGGTAACGGAAGACGACGAACAAGGCGAACGGGCGCGGGATGCACTAGCAGAGGCGGGCGCGGAAAGCATCGACGCGGCGCGCGAGAGTTGGTGGGTTGGCTTGCGCGATGCCGAAGAAGAGGAGTACACGGGGCAGGGACGCGACTTCAAATCTGACGAGAGCGATTACCGGCGCGGCTTTGAGGCGGCGTTGCATCCACGCTCGCGCGGCGTCGCTTACGACGAAGCGGCAACGAATTTGCGCGAGAGGTATCCGGACGCTTGCGAGCGCGACGCTTTCCGCTGCGGCTATGATCGCGGCCAAGCCTATCTGCGCGGAATGAAGGAGAGCCGGCAGAGTTGAGAGACACTTTGTTGAGCCTCGCCGTTTTCGTCGGCATCCTCGTCGTGAGCGCACTGATCACCAATTGGTTTGCGCGGACAATGTACAATCGCTGCGCCGGTTGCGCGACGCTCAACGCGCGGCGGCGCAACGTTTGTCGCTCCTGTGGGCAGGCTCTCCGCTAACATTGGACTGGCCTTAAAACAAAGAGCAAGAAAACCATCCACGAAACCACACGAAACGACACGAAGAAGCATGAATCTTTCGTGTTTTTTGGTTCGTGTGGTTTCGTATCTTTTCGTGGATAAAATTTCTTTGTGTTCCTATTCTTGTCAGTTCGCCCGGAGCGTTATGATGATTCGTCTCATAAACTTGAAGTTTGTTCTCATTCTCATCGCTGCCTTGAACCTCGTCACGAAGGCCCAAAGTCTTTCGCCACCCGTCCCGCCCGAATGGAGAACGCACGCCGAAAAGACCGATTACCGCGAAACGCCGAACTACGAAGACACTATCGCTTATTGCCGCAAACTCGACACAGCCTCGCCACTCATTCGCTACACGGAGTTTGGTCGGAGCGGCGAAGGGCGTGCGCTGCCATTGGTCGTTGCCGCGACCGACAACGCTTTCACGCCGGCGGCGGCACGACGGGCGGGCAAAGTCGTCGTGTTAATTCAGGCCAACATTCACGCGGGCGAGACCGACGGCAAAGACGCTGGCCTCGCGTTATTGCGTGATATGGTGATCACGAAAACGCGCCCGGGCTTGCTCGATACAGTGACACTCTTGTTCATTCCCATTTACAACATCGATGGTCACGAGCGGCGCAGCCCTTACAATCGCATCAACCAGAACGGCCCGGCGGAGGTAGGCTGGCGCGCGAATGCCACGAATCTGAATCTCAATCGCGATTATATGAAGGCCGACGCGCCGGAGACGAGGGCTTGGCTGCGTCTGTGGAACGAGTGGCAGCCCGATCTATTCCTTGATTGCCACGTCACCGACGGCGCGGATTTTTCGTTACAACGTTACTTATCAGTATGAAGCGCACGAGAACACGCCAGCGCCTTTGCGCGAGTGGATGCGCGCCGCTTTCGACGGGCGCATTGTGCCGGCGGCTGAGGCGGCGGGCAATCTGCTCTCGCCATATCTTGTTTTCCGCGACAACCGTGATCCGGTCGGGAAAGGTGTCGAAGGTTTTATCGCACCGCCGCGTTTCGCCACCGGCTACGTTCCCATTCGCAATCGCCCCGCGCTTTTGATCGAGACGCACATGCTCAAAGAATACCGCTCGCGCGTGCGCGGGACTTATGATCTGTTGCGAGCCACGCTCGACGAAGTGAGACGTGATCCTGAAGGACTGCTGAAAGCGATCCGGGCGACGGACGAGGGGATCATCGCCGAAGGCTCTCATTACGATCCGGCGCGGAAAGTCGCGTTAAAAGTTGAGTTCACAGAACGCTCAGTTCCGCGAATGATCAAAGCTGTGGAGTTCCGGCAGGAATTGAGCGACATCTCCGGCGCGGTGCGTGTGATTTATGGGGACCAGCCGCTCGATCTTACCGTGCCGTTCTTCAACCAAACGCGGGCGACCGCTTCCGTCACACCGCCGCTTTATTACCTCGTGCCGCAGCAATGGACTGAAGTGATCGACATCCTCGCGGCGCACGGCCTGAAACTGAAACAATTGGCCGAGCCTTTGACTGCGGAAATCGAGAGCTACCGATTCAGCGACGTGAAGTGGTCGCCGAGTTCATTCGAGGGGCGGCTGTTGGTCACACAGAAAAATCAACTTGTGCGAGAGCGAAGAACTTATCCGGCGGGGACCGTCGTCGTTCCTCTCGCTCAATCTGGCGGGCGTGTCGCACTGCACTTGCTGGAGCCGGACGCGCCGGATTCTTTCGTCGCGTGGGGATTCTTCAATTCTATCTTCGAGCAGAAGGAAGGCGGCGAAGCCTACGTGTTGGAAAAACTCGCGCGTGCGATGCTGGCGCAGGACGTGAAGCTCCGGCGAGAGTTTGAGCAACGCTTGCTCGACGATCCACAATTCGCTGCGAACGCGCGCGAACGCCTCAGATTTTTCTATGTGCGCTCGCCGTATTGGGACAAACAGTTGAATCTGTATCCGGTCGCCCGCGTGACCTCGCCGCTGACAGTGCGCTTGCTCGATCTGCGGACGACAAAATAAAAAGGGACGCGACTTGATAAACTCAACGCATCCCTTCAGAAAGATTGTTTTGTCCGTACCGGCCCCGAACCGGCTTACGTTAGATCGTGCGGCGTCCTTGCAACAGATTGATCACCAAGACGACGAGGGCCACGACCAGAATAATGTGAATCAAGCTACCGCCGACTCCGAAACCGAATCCCAATAGCCACAGAATCAGCAGCACTACCAGAATCGTCCACAACATATCGTTCTCTCCTTTGTTTGCTTTTGCCCAATTCTCACGGTTCAACGGAACCGGCTTGTACCTGCTTCTTGAGCAATGTCTATGCCAACAGTTTAAGAACATCGCCTTGCCAAAGCTAAAGCCTTTGAATTGTAGATTTTTACTTGACGAGGCATGAGGCAGAGCCACGAATAATACCCGACGGAGAGCGATGTTTGTATGGAAACGTGCCGGATTAGTAATGCTTGCCCTGTCCGAAATTAGAGCAAAGGCAAAGCGTCGCCGATACTTTGATAGGTGCGCGGCAACCAGCATTCCAAACCGGTCATCGGAAAAACGCAGCCACCGGCTTTGCTCCGTTGTTGTCTGGCTGTGACGACGGTTGCCGCAGCGCGTGCCGCGATGGCAAAAATTCTTATAGCTTTCAAGGAAATTATTGGAGCCACGAAAGAGCATGAATGCACACGAATAAGGTGAAAGCGGAATCAAGCAAGCAACAACGCGCCATCAATTGTTGGGGCGGACGCTGATCTTTTTCCTTCGTGTCAATTTGTGGCTAAACTTTTTCTTGAAGTCTATAGACTTCTGTCGATGGGGGATGCTAAATTGAAATTGACGCTCAGGGGTGTGCTGGCGAGCGTCTTTTCAACAAAGTAGGTTCCACCGCACTCCCCGCGCGTTGATCTCTCTCACAAGTTCCTTAAATTACTATTCACAGAGTTCGGACGCGGCTGTTCCCCGATCACAAGCTGCTCATCTGGAGAAATTCCAATGCCATTTTCACGTTTGCTCCCCCGTTCACAAAAGAAGAACGGCGTCTTGACCGTCGCCACACTGGCGTTGCTGCTGGTCTTCGGCGCAGTCGCCCTGCAATCCTACTGGCAAACCCGCCAGCCCGTCGTCGAAAGCATTAACTTCACTGAATTGAAGAAACTGAGCGCGGCCAGCGTCGCCGCTTCGCTCACAGTGGAGGGCGAGGTGTTGCTCGTCACTAAAGGAGACGGGACGCTTTCACAAACCATCGTGCCGAACGCAGTGGCGCAGCAGGAAATCATCGGCGCGTTCGGGAAGCGCAATCTGCCCATCGAATTTCGCTCGACGCAGCCGGGCGCAATTAGTTCGGCGATGAATTGGGGCTTCATGGTAATGATGCTCGCCTTTTTGGGTTTCTTCGGCTGGCGCGTCTATGCCAGCATGGGCGGCGGTGGCAGCGACTTTCAACTGAGCGATGCCAGGGGCAATCAAAGCATGACCTTCGCGGATGTCGCGGGCGTCGATGAAGCTAAAAACGAATTGGCCGAAACGATTGAATTCTTGCGCGATCCGGAACAGTTCGGGCGGCTCGGCGGGCGCGCCCCGCGCGGCATTCTCATGTCCGGCCCGCCGGGGACGGGCAAGACTCTACTCGCGCGCGCGGCGGCCAACGAAGCCGGCGTGCCGTTCCTTTCGGTCTCCGGTTCGAGCTTCCAAGAAAAGTTCGCCGGTCTCGGCGCGGCCCGTGTCCGCCGCTTGTTCGCAAAGGCCAGACAGCTCGCGCCCTGCGTGATCTTCATCGACGAGATCGACGCAGTAGGGCGGCGGCGCGGCAGGAGCAACGATTCGGCCTCCGCCGATCAGGATCAGACACTCAATCAACTGCTCATCGAAATGGACGGCTTCGAGCAGTTGAGCGGCGTTGTCGTGATGGCCTCGACCAACCGCCCGGACATTCTCGATCAAGCCCTGACCCGTCCCGGTCGCTTCGACCGCGAGATCGCCGTCAATCTCGCGGATGTGCGCGGGCGCGAGCAAATCCTCAAAGTCCACGCGCGCAAGCTGAAACTCGAAGATGGCTTAGAACTGAGCTGGATCGCGCGCGGCACGCCCGGCTTCTCCGGCGCAGACCTCGCTAACTTGCTCAACGAAGCGGCCATCTCCGCCACACGCGCGAACGCCGCAGCCATCAGCCGCGTGCATGTCGAGTATGCCCGCGACAAAATTTTAATGGGCGCAGAGCGGCACGGTTTTATGATCGACGAAGACGAGCGTTACACGACTGCCGTCCACGAAGCCGGCCACGTTGCCGTCGGCCTCGACGTGAAGCACGGCGATCCGATTCATAAAGTCTCGATTTTGCCGCGCGGTCGCGCCCTCGGCGTCACACAATCTTTGCCTGAGCGTGATCGGCTGATGAAGAAGCGTGAGTATCTCGAAGATCAAATCGCGATGCTCTTGGGCGGACGAGCCGCCGAGCAGTTGATTCTTGACACGATGACGGCGGGCGCGTCCAATGACATCGAACGGGCCGTCGAGATCGCCCGCCGCATGGTCACAGAGTTCGGCATGAGTCCGCTTGGTCCTATCCATCTCGGCAAACCGGAAGACCCGCACAGCCAAGCCCTCCTCGACCGCATCGAACACGCCACCAACGACATCATCGCCGCGCAGATGCAACGCGCCCGCGAGATCGTCGAAGCCCGCCGCGCCGAGATTGCCCTCCTCGTCGCTGGCCTGATGGAGCGCGACACGCTCGACTCCGACGAAATTCAAGAGTGCTTCGGGTCAAAGTCGGTCTGTCAGGCAGCGTAAGAAAAATTAACAATAGGCAGAAAGCGGAAGGCAGTAGGAATATCAAGTTCCTACTGCCTTCGCTTATTAGAAATAAAGTTGCTTGTGCTGGGAGCGCGGACGTCCCGTCCGCCGTGAGCGCGACAGCGCGAATATGTATTGAGCGATCTCACGACGTTGAATGAAGTCGAAACTCGATTAGGTCGCTGACGAGAGCTTGGCG
>JALZKK010000286.1 GCA_030859285.1 Acidobacteriota bacterium
TCGCGCACCGGCTTGCCACGTCAATCGAGCATCTCGCGCAAATTGGCGGCTCGTCTTTGACGGACGCGAATATCCCTGTCTCTTCAGCCGATCCTTCTTCCCGAAAGATTCCGACGAGCTATGTGCCGTTTCGCAACGCGCATTTGCTGGCAATTGCGGCGAGTTGGGCGGAGGTGTTGCGCGCCAGACGAATTTATATTGGGGCCGTCGCCGAAGACTCTTCCGGCTACCCTGATTGCCGACCGGAATTTTACGCCGCATTCCAACAGGCCATCGATGTTGGCACACGCCCCGAAACGCGCATTGAGATCAGAACGCCTGTCATCCATCTTTGCAAATCCGAGATCGTCCGGCGCGGCGTCGAGTTGAACGCGCCGCTGGAATTGACTTGGTCTTGTTATCAGGCGGAAGCGCGCGCGTGCGGGCGTTGTGATTCGTGCGCGTTGCGGCTGCGCGCGTTCCGCGAGGCGGGCTTGAGTGATCTCATTCCCTACGCTTGATCCGGCGCGGCGATCTCTGTTATTAGCTGCTGTGAAAACGACAACCGCGAGCGCGGCGAACGCATCTCAAAGACTGATTCGCCCCCATTCGTTCGTCGTTTCAACGCCGGCAGATTCCCGAAAATTTAGCTTCGACTAGAGGAGACCATTTCTATGCGCTTTAAGAATTTCTACCGCTTGGCTGTCGCCGCGTGCCTGCTGGCCGCGTCCGTCGTCACCGCTTCGGCGCAGGTCGTCACCGCGAGCGGGAAAGTCACGCTCAAACAAGCAGACGGCACGACTGTCCCGGTTAAGGATGCCGTCGTCAAATTTTATCGCACCGATATTAAACAAGAGTTCAACGCCAAGTCCGACAAGGGCGGCAGGTACGTCAACGCGGGTATCCCGCTCGTCGGCACTTTCACCATCGCCGTCAGCGCGCCGGGAGCGCGCCCCGATTTCATCCCGAACGTCAAGATTTCGGCGCGTTCGGAAAATGATTTCGTCCTCGTACCGGGCGACGGCTCGGCGTTGACGCATGATCAGATCAAGCAAGCGATGGCGGCTCCGCGCGCCGGCAACACTGGTGGTGGCGAGATGTCCGCCGAAGATAAAAAGAAGCTGGCCGAACAGCAAGCCGAGATTGCGCGTATTACTGAACAAAACAAGAAAGTTGAAGAGTTGAATGTTAAGTTGCCGGAAATTCTCAAATCCGGCAACGACGCCTTCACGGCGAAGAATTATGACGCGGCTCTCGGCTTCTATGATCAAGGTATTGCAGCCGATCCCGAACAAGCGGTCTTTTATCGCAACAAAGCGACGGTGCTGCGCGCGCGCGGCGTCGAACGCTACAACGCGGCGGTGAAAGCCAAAGACACGGCGGCCAAAGAAGCCGCCAAGGAAGACTTCAAAGCCGCGACAGAAGCTAACGAAAAAGCGGTCAGCACTTATCGCGAGTTTACGAGCAAACGGCAGGTCAACGCCGCCGCGACGCCCGGCCAGCCCCAGCAGAATGACGATTTGAGCAACATGGAGCAGCGTTACGAGTCGTATCGCATCGCCCTCCAAACCGGCACGGCGGTTGAGACAGAGACGGCGACGAAAGCGATTCAAGAGTACATCAACGCCGAGACCGACCCGGCCAAGAAGACCAAAGCACAGGCCAGCCTCGGCGACGCGCTCTTCCAAGGCGGCAAGATCGACGAATCCATCGCGGCCTACCGCCAGATTCTGACGCAGAACCCGGACAACCTCGACGCGATCTACGGCCTCGGCCTCGCGCTCGCGTCTGATCCAACCGGTGAGAAAACTGCCGAAGGCCGCGACATGCTCGAACAATTTGCCCAAAAAGCTCCGGCCAACGACCCGCGCAAGCAGATAGCTGCCGAAGCCGTCGCCGACCTCAAGGAAGCCCTCAAGGCGAAGCCAGCGGACAAGACCAGCACCGGCACGAAGCGACGCAAGGGCTAACTGCCACCTACTCCTGCGATATTGAAAGGGCGACGCTAACCGAAGCGTCGCCCTTTTCTTTTTCTCGATTTTCCCGCCTGCGCTCACCACCAGCAAAAACGGAAATGCACCTACTTATATTCCTCCTCTGCTCTGTTCGTTGCGGTGGCAAACCGCCCGCCGACAATCATCTTGACAGCCCGCCATGAAGCCAGTATCCTGCTTTAGCCAACGATGTTTATCATCGTTGCCTTTGGGCAAAACGACTCGATGGCTCTCTTTGGTAAGTGTTCTCGTTTGGCACGTTAGTCCAGCCTCTCCTCTGCCAATCCTTCTGCGGCATTCTGCAATTCTTGGGAAAATTCGGAAGATGTCAGCAAAACTAGGCGAAATACTCGTTGGCGAAAACCTCTTGACGGCGCATCAACTCCGTGAAGCTCTCGATTATCAACGCGAGCATGGCGGTCGTCTGGGTTATAACTTGGTGAAACTCGGCCTAGTCTCCGACGACATGGTGACGGCGGTGCTGTCCCGGCAGTACGGCGTGCCGAGCGTCAACCTTGATCTCTACGACATCGAGCCAGCGGTCTTGCGTTTGATTCCGCGCGAGGTGGCGGAGAAGTATTCGGTGCTGCCAGTCTCGCGCTCCGGTGCGAAGCTGACGCTGGCGATGGTTGATCCGACTAACGTCTTCGCGATGGACGACATCAAGTTTATGACCGGCTTAAACATTGAGCCAGTCGTCGTCTCGGAAGCGGGCGTGCGCGAGGCCATCGAACAGTATTACGGCAATGTGAAAGGCATCGAGTTGGCCGGCCTCGCCGATTACTCTTACGCCGGCAGCAACGGCAACGGGCATGAGAACGGGAACGGCTTTAGCGTCGAGACCGTTTCGCTCGATCAACTGGATTTTGATGAAGGGGCGGCAGTCGGCCTCGAAGTCATCGACGATAACGACGAGATTGACGTGTCGAGTCTTGCGCGCATGGGCGAGGCCGCGCCGGTCGTGCGGCTCGTCAACGTGCTGCTCGTCGATGCTTTGCAACGCGGTGCATCGGACATCCACGTTGAGCCTTACGAGAAAGACCTCCGCATTCGCTTCCGCATCGACGGCGTTCTTTACGACGTGATGCATCCACCGATGCGCTTGAGAGACGCGCTCATCTCGCGCATCAAGATCATGTCGAAACTCGACATCTCGGAAAAACGTCTGCCGCAGGACGGGCGCATCAAGGTCAAGCTGCGGGCCGAGGGGCGTCTGCGTGAATTAGATTTCCGCGTCTCGACTTTGCCGACGCTCTTCGGAGAAAAAGTCGTACTGCGCCTGCTCGACAAAGAGAAGCTGATGCTCGACATGACGAAGCTCGGTTTCGAGCCAGAGTCGCTCGTCAAATTTCAGCGCAACATCATCAAGCCTTACGGCATGGTCTTAGTCACTGGTCCCACCGGATCGGGTAAGACCAACACGCTCTATTCCGCGCTGCAATCTTTGAACACGACCGAGACCAACATCATGACAGCGGAAGACCCGGTCGAGTTCAATCTGCCCGGCATCAATCAAGTGCAGATGAAAGAGCAAATCGGCTTGAACTTCGCCGCCGCGCTGCGCTCGTTTTTGCGTCAAGACCCGAACATCGTCCTCGTCGGCGAAATCCGCGACTTCGAGACCGCCGAGATCGCGATCAAAGCCGCCCTCACCGGCCACCTCGTCCTCTCCACCCTCCACACCAACGACGCGCCTTCCACCATTTCGCGCTTGATGAACATGGGCATCGAGCCGTTCCTCGTCGCCACGAGCGTCAACTTGATTCAGGCGCAGCGCCTCGTTCGCCGCGTCTGCACCGAATGCAAGGAAGAACACCCGACGCCGCCCGAAGCGCTCGTCGAAGTTGGCTTTTCTTCGGAAGAAGCTCGTCAAGTAAAGACCTACAAAGGGCGTGGCTGCGTCAAGTGCAACAACACCGGCTACAAAGGGCGCGTTGGCCTGTACGAAGTGATGGAGATCACGGACGACATCCGCGAGTTGATCTTGATCGGCGCATCCGGCTTAGAACTTCGCAAACGTGCGATTGAGACCGGGATGTTCAGCCTGCGCCAGTCGGGACTCATCAAGATCAAGAACGGAGTCACCACACTCGAAGAAGTCGTGCGTGAGACGGTCGCTTAACCGGAGAGGGCTTTACACACGTATGAAACGCGCTGGAGTCTTATCTTTATTACTGATGCTGGGGCTGGTCGCCACTTCGCTGCCACTCAGCGAGCCACTCGCTTACTGGACCAATCACGCCGAGGCTGGCCGCAGCCGGAAGAAGAGCGTGCGCCGTAAACGCTCGCGCGCATGGTGGCGCCGCCGCCGCGCGTGGCTGCGCCGCCAACGCGCACGCCGCGAAGCGCGCCGCCGCCGGCAAGAGTCCGGGCAATTGCTCAGACGCTCGCACGGCAGCGCCCTTGTGCCGAAGCCCGTCTCGCCGGCGCACACAATTGCCGCCCCCAAGCCGCAGCCCCTCCTGCCCGTGCCAAGCACTTGGAGCATGGCCGGCGCGGGCGCACAGGGCGAGATGAAATTCCACGTGATGGCGAACAATCGCATCGCCGGCACGACCGCTTGGGCGCGCGTCACGGGCGTCCAGCCCTCGGCCCTCTCCGTCATCGGCCCGCGCACGAAGATGCTCGGCGGCGTCCCGACCTCATCCTTACGCCGCACGGTGATCGACCGCATGATCGTCGAAGGCGGCTGGGTAATTAACGACATGGAGCGGCAACTCGGCGGGCGACATGTCTTCATCGTCCTCGCCCAAAGCAACGACGCGGGCGGCGCACGCCTGACACGCGCTTTTTACTTCACGGAACTCGGCAGCCAACTCTACAGCCTCGCCACGACCGCGCCTATCGAGTTCGCCGATCAACTCGCATCACAGTCCGAGCATTTCGTCGCCACGCTCAACGAACGGCACGGCAACAGCGCACAAGCCGCGCAAACCAAGTGATGAATGCGGAATGATGAATGAGATGGAAATTCTGTCGTGATATTCATCATTCATCATTCCGCATTCATCATTTCTAAAAAACTATGTCAACGAATGAATCGGCTCTCGGACAACTTTCCCTCTCGGACTTGCTGAAGAAGCTGATCGAGTTGGGCGGCTCAGACCTGCACTTGACGACCAACACGCCGCCGCAAGTGCGCGTGGATGGGCATCTGCACCCGCTCACGGACTTCAAGGTTCTGACTTCC
>JALZKK010000291.1 GCA_030859285.1 Acidobacteriota bacterium
TTACGCTTACGAAAAGAACGGTTCGTGCGCGTTGCTGGCGGCAATCGAGCCACACACCGGAGCACGCTTAACACGAGTCTTCGACCAGCGCACGAAACGCGAATACGCGCTATTTATGAAAGACTTACTCGCGTTAGAACCTGCGGATGGAGATTGAATGTTTATACTCCACGCCGAACCTAACAAGCCATTTTAGCCAACTGCTCGATAGCTTTCCTCTCACGATGCTTCCTTACGATTTAGTTATTCCTCATAGGAGTTACACACTTGAGCGGAGAAGTTCAGAGTTGTGGCTTGAGCCGCGATGGGCTGTCGTCTAACATCACGCCTCAAGGCGTCACTCTGAACTCCAACTGCGTAATTTCTACTTCATCACTTCTCTAACACGGCGCGGGCAATCGCAATGGTGGCGACGGCGCGGGGCGCTTCGTTGGTGAAGGCTTTTGCCAGTTCGATGGCGCGGTTCATGTCGTCTTTGGCGAGGGTGGTGAAGACTGGCGTCAGATCAAAGCTCGAAACGGAGAAGTTGATCGTCGATTGCGTCCCGCGAGCTTGCACACGGACGGCGAGGCCGGAATCTGCGCCAGTGTAGTCGGCTGTGGTGTTCGACGCTTTCACCGCTTCGGTCATGATCTCCCACGCGCGGTTGCGATCCAATGCAAAATACTGTGTGGCGACAGCGACGATGCTGCGGACGCGGTCGGGGTCTTCAGCGTCAATGCGGCGCGCTTCTGCGACTGCCGCTTCGAGAGCTTCGATGGCGCGCGGGCGGTCTGTCTTGGCGAGCAGGCGGGCGGCCTCCGTGTAGCCCCAAGTGCGTTGCGAACGTGTGATCTCGCTCGCGCCCGCGACGAGGCGAAGGACTTCCGCGCCGTCTTTCTTTTCGATGGCTTGATTGAGTTGGACGAACTGGATGTAAGCGCGCACTTGGCGGCGCAAGTCTGTGTTGTCGATCTTTTCGGCGATGTCGAGCGCGCGAGTGTCGTTGCCGCGCGCTGCACGCATCGCTGCCATCGCATAGCGGCTGTTGCGCCGTTCCGGGTCAGTCGTCCGGCTCGCCTCGTCCAACGCTTCCTGCACGGCGGCCTCGCTGTCTTCAGTTTCGGGGACCAATCCGCGCATCAGATCACGCTCGAACTCGGGGCCGCGCGCGCCGCCGGGCAAGTCAGGCGTCAGCGCGGCCAACTGCGTGCGGAGGGCCGGGCCTTTGCTCGGATCAATTTGCTCGATGAACGGCAGCAGACGAGCGATGACGAAATAAATTCCGGCGCGACCTGAAGAAGTTTGATCTTGATCCGGCGGCGGGACGGGGCGGAGCAAAACTTGCACCGCCGTGTTGACGAAGGCTTGGCGGACGGGCGCGGGCAATTCTGGTCGGGTGATGTCGCGCCGCCGCTGTGAGGATGAGACGCCGCCGCCCGGCTCGAAAGTCATGTACATGTGCGGCGTCAAAACGTAAGACGAGAGCATCAAGATCGTGTTGGCATCGGACTGCGGATCGAGCGCCGTGCGCGTGAGCAATGAGGCATATCTTTGATCAGCCGCCGCTGCATCCTTCTCGCGCAGCAGGACGAGGAACTCGACGGTCATTTGATAGGGTTGGCCGAGCGCCGGTTCGGCGAACTGCAAAGCGCGCTCAATCTCGCCGTCGCCCAAGAACTGCATGGCGAGGCGGAGCCGTCGGGCGGCGTCGGGCGGCGTCGCGAGCGGATCGCGGCGTGGTTGCGGGCCGCCCGATGTGGCTTCCGCCGCTGCGTTCGCGCCCGCCGCGACCGTTGCCGCGTTCGCGTCTTTGTCTTCCTGCTTGCGCGTCTCGTTTAACTCGCCGAGAAACTCTTCGCCGAGCGCGCGGTCGCGCTTCGCGGCGAGGCGCAATACTTCAGCGCGCATGTTCGGCACATTGAGATTCCTCGCCAGCGTCCGCCCGTCGTCTTGTGCGTTACGCGTCTCTTCGCGCCGCCTTTGATTCTCTTGATCCGCAGACTCCGCCGCGTCCCATGCGCGACGAAACAGGGCGACAGCGCGCTCACGATCTGTTTCCCATAAAGCGTTCGCGGCTTGCGCCTGCACGCGCGCGCGCAAGTTCGGATCGCGGAAGCCGCGCGCTTCGTCGGCCAACGTGTTGATCAACGTGATCGCCGTCGCCCGCCTTTGCGCCGCCAACGGATCGACTGCCGCGCGACGCGCCGCCGCATTGCCCACCGGCTTTTTATTTTGCGGTGTGGCGACCTGCGCGTTGAAAGGAAGGGAAGCAGCCAGCACACACGTTGCGGCTACCAGAAGGCGTGATAGGCGTCTCATGTTTTTAACTCCTTCGGCGGCGGGAAGCGCGCCCGTTGATGAAATTGCTGCTGCCTCTAATACGCGCGTGAGCGCGGACTGTTCCGAAATCACAAGCAAAATTAAAGCAGCTTGCGCTCGCCTTAAACGCTCCGTCAAGTCCGAAAAAGTTGTGCCATGTGTGAAACAAAATCTTGCTCTTGCGATGAAGTTGTGGTACACTCCTCTCCGTAATGCAAACCCTCGCGCGCAACGATCTTTTACTCGCCTCGCGATTTATAGGAGTCATCCCGATGGCTACGATTATCGAATCTGTGCTGCATGAGCAGTTGCTTGAGCGTCGGCAAAAGCTCGAGGACGCGATTGCTCTGTCCGCACAAAACTCAGAACTCAGACGTCTCTTGCGGGAAGTGGATGCGGCCATGGAACGAGTGGAGCAAGGAATTTACGGGCTGTGCGAAGCCTGTCACGATCCGATTGAAACAGAGCGGCTGCTGGCCGATCCTCTCATCCGTTTTTGTCTGGGAGACCTGACACTCAGCCAGCAACGCGCGCTCGAAGAAGATTTGGAGTTGGCCGCACGAATGCAGGGCGAGTTGCTCCCGAAAAGTAATCTGCATCTCGACGGTTGGGAAATCTCCTATCACTATGAACCGGCAGGCCCGGTCAGTGGCGATTATTGTGATTTGATCAGTCTGAGCGATGGCAGCTTCTACTTCATGCTCGGCGACGTGTCGGGCAAAGGAGTTGCCGCCTCAATGCTGATGAACCAACTGCACGCGGTATTTCATTCTCTGATCCCGGTCGGCTTACCGCTCAATCAATTGGTTGAGCGGGCCAGCCGCGTCTTTTGTGAGAGTACGCTCCCGACTCACTTTGCGACGCTGGTGTGCGGCAAAGCTAACGGCGCGGGAGAGATCGAAATCTGCAACGCCGGACATTTGCCACCGCTGCTGATTCGCAATGGCAGCGTCGTTGCCATCGAAGCCAATGGCCTGCCGGTCGGCGTGTTCTGTGACGAGTTGTTCTCGTCGAGCATTATGCGGCTGGAACAGGGCGACACACTCTTTCTCTACACGGACGGGCTTTCGGAGACGCAGGATGCGGCGGGCGTTGAGTACGGCACGGAGCGGTTATCGAGCTTCATCAGCGAGCGCCACATGCTGCCCACTGAAATGCTGGTGCGCGCTTGCGTCGAAGAGGTCGCGCAGTTCCGGGCGCAGAGATTGAAGAGTGATGATCTAACGATTATGACCATTCGCCGGAATGGACAGCACCCAGTCGGATAGGGTCTCTTCATACCCGGATAATGTGCCACAGAGATCACATTGATCGGCTGGCCTTTCTCTGCGTCCTCTGTGACCTCTGTGGCTCATCTCCTGAGCATGAATTATGCTGCGTGAGTTGTGTCAGTAATTCACGCGGCATCGTTGGCTTTGTTGGCAGATTAGACCGTCACGACTTCCAAATCGGGATCGACTTCTTGTTGGAGCATCCCTTCGATTGCCATCAGCGTTCCTGAGATCGAGCTGGGGCAACTGCCACACGCGCCTTGATACTTGATGGTCAGCGTGTTGTCTTTGAGGCCGACGATTTCGAGCCAGCCGCCGTCGCCGGCCAGCGCGGGGCGAATACGCTCGTCTAAAATTCCGCTAATGCGGACGAGGCGCGGATCATCACTCAACAGCGCGCCGAGCGTGCCGCCTAAAGCGCCCGCGCCTGCCGCCGCTGCTGCTCCGCCCTGTGCGGCTGCCGCCGCGCGGATCGGGACGGCCAGCTTCGGCAGCAGATCATCCCAGTCGGCAAGGTCTTCCTTCTCGACCGTGATCATGCGATCCATATAAAAAACTGAGACGACCTCGCCCACATCAAAAAGTGATGTGGCGAGCGGATCATCGTGAGCGTCGGCGGCGTTCGGAAACGAGCGCGCCGCGCCCGTCGTGACCGGCTCTTTGAGAATGAACTTGACAGCGTTCGGGTTCGGCGTTTCTTCAATGTTATCAATCTTCGGCATCACTCTTTCTCCCACTAACAATTCGGGACGGGCGTTCTTTTCTCTCGCTTGAGAGGCTTGCGTTCCGAACCGCTTTTTAATCTTTTGCACTTGCGTGGAAACATTATACCGCGAGCGGCGGCCTATCGTAGAGCCGAAAGCTGCGGAAAAATTCACCAAAATTGCAGGTCGGAGCGTGAATTGGCGCATAAATAACATGCATTGGGTATGTTTCTGCCGTGTTGGAGTGAATTTCTTGTGAAACGACGAAAAGAATCATTGTCAAAATCGCCGGGAGGGAATATATTGTGTTCCCTCGCTTGTCCCCCTTCACAGGTGAGACAAGTTGAGACGAGAGGCAGACGGTAGCGAGGGCCGTCTGCCTCTTGCTTTTTTTGGAGAGGATAGAGGGT
>JALZKK010000327.1 GCA_030859285.1 Acidobacteriota bacterium
CTTCTTATCTTAATGGCCTTTTCGCTCGTCAAGCCGTCGATGTTGCGTTGGTGGTGAAGTTCGATAAATCCCCGACGAGATCGGGACTAGCAATAGATAATTGTAGGGGCAGGGCTTGTCCCTGCCCGTAGCGGCGGCACGCCGCTTATCAATGTCGTCAAAATTCAAGTCACATTTTGCGTGTGCCATTCGCGCATTCGCGCGGCGGGCCGCGGACTTGCCCTGCCTCCACAGACGTTCCAACGTTGTCCGCTTCGATTTAGATGAAGAAGTCCGGCAACAACTCCGCGCCCGGAGAGACGGCGTACTGCTCGAAGTCTGTGACGCCCGCCGCGCGCAGCACGTCTTCGTCGATGAAGAAATTGCCGGTCGTCTCGCGGCTCGGTCGGATCAGGATGTAATGCGCGGCATCAGCCATGATCTCCGGTCGGCGCGAACGGCGGATCACTTCTTCGCCGCCGAGTAGATTGCGGACGGCGGCGGTCGCGATCACCGTCTTCGGCCACAGCGCATTGACCGCGACGCCGCGCTCGCGGAACTCTCCGGCCATGCCTAGCACGCACATGCTCATCCCATATTTCGCCATCGTGTAGGCGACATGCGGCGCGAACCATTTCATTTCCATGTTGAGCGGCGGCGCGAGATTCAGAATGTGCGGATTCCCGGCTTTGAGCAGATGCGGCAAGCACGCTTGTGAACAGAGGAAGGTCCCGCGCGTGTTGATCGAGTGCATCAAGTCGTAACGCTTCATCGGCGTCTTGAGCGTGCCGGTCAAGCTGATCGCGCTCGCGTTGTTGACCAGTACGTCAATGCCGCCGAATTGCGCGACCGCCTGCGCGATTGCCGCTTGCACTTGTTCCTCGAAACGGATGTCCACCGCGCACGCGAGAGCTGTACCGCCCGCCGCCTCGATCTCTTCCGCCGCCATGTGGATCGTGCCTTCAAGTTTATCTTGCGGCGCGACGGTCTTCGCCGCGACGACGATGTTGGCTCCGTCGCGCGCCGCCCGCAAAGCAATCGCTTTGCCGATCCCGCGACTCGCGCCCGTGATGAACAGCGTCTTGCCTGAGAGTGTGTCCATATGAGAGTCCTCGTGTTTGTGATGTCAAGCAAGCCTCCGCTTGTGCCGGAGAGCAGAGCTATGTACAGTAAAGCTGTACATGAAATTCAGTCGGAGATATTGTCATGCCTAACCAGACTTCTTACACAAAAGCCCGCGCTAATCTAGCCAAGCTCTGCCAGCAAGTCACGGCCAATCGCGAGATCATCATCATCAACCGGCGCGGCGCAGAGGACGTGGCGTTGGTGGCCGCCGACGAATTGTCTGGCTTGCTGGAGACGGCGCATTTACTCCGCTCGCCGGAGAATGCGCGGCGTCTTTTAACGACGCTCAGGCGCGCCCAAGCTCGCACCGGCAAGCCGCAATCCGTTAAGCAGTTGCGGCGGGAGGTCGGGCTTGACGCGGAAGACTAAAGAACGCCAGCCACCGGAAGCGCGGCGCGAGGCCATCTTTCACCCGGAGTTCCGCCAAGACTTACGCTATTGGGTGGAGACGGATCGCAAAATCGCCGTGCGCGCCTTCGATCTGATCGAAGCTGTCATGCGCGATCCGTTCGCCGGAATAGGCAAACCGGAGCCGTTGAAGTATCTCGTGTCGGGCGCATGGTCGCGCCGCCTCACGCAAGAGCATCGAATCGTGTATCTCGTCAGTGCCACGCGCATCGACTTTTTGCAAGCACGTTATCACTACTGACTGCCGCCGCCTGCTTCCGCCAAAGTCTCAAACAGCTTTTTGGCCGAGCCTCTCGCTCAACCACGCGCGGATGTCTTGCAGGCTCTCCATCGAGACTTGATGCGCCATCGGATATTCGCGGTAGGTCAGTTCGATGGGCAACTCCGCGAGAAACTCTCGCGCTTCGCGGGCGAAGTCGATAGGGATCACGAAATCATCCGTGCCGTGTGCGAGAAAGATGGGCAAGCCCGCCAAGTCTTCGGGCGCGGCGAGGTGTGCGATGGCCGACGTTGGCAACCGCCCACTTAATGCCACGACGCCCGCCACTTTTTGTGGATGCGTCAGTGCAATCGACAGGCTCATCATCGCGCCCTGACTGAAGCCCGCCAGATAAATACCTGCACCGCCCGTTTGATACTTTTCAGCTAACTCGTCGATGAAGCGCAAGAGCAATTGATAACTCTGCTCGGCCTGCGCGAGATCGCCGACGAGACCTTGCGGCGTGTACTCGATATTGAACCAACCGTAAGCCATTGGTCCCAACGCGAGCGGCGCACGCGCGCTGACGATCAGGAAACGCTCGTCCAAGTAGGGTGCGAGACCGTAGAGATCATCCTCGTTGCTGCCGATGCCATGCAGCAATAACAAGAGCGGCGGCTGTCTGCCGGCAGCGCTCGCGGTTTGCGGCGGGCGCACGCGATAGACGAGTGAGAGATCAGCGTCGTTCATTCGTTGGTCCCCTATCAGACATGATATTGAAGTCGCCTCCAGATGAGCTGATAACTTAGCACGCCATTGTCGGCCCGGCATAACTCGCTCGGCCCACTCGTTTGCGTCAGGCCCGGCGCGCCGCAACGCGCGCGCACGCGCTCTTGACAAGATTTATCCGTTCATAGTAATAACCGACCAGCCAGCCGGTCGGTTCACGTCACCACGTCGCAGCATAAGGAGTCAGGAGGCGCGCAAATGCCCAGTAGGTTAGAAGCTAACCGACGGAAAAAGCAGCCCAAGCAACTATCCAAGCAACCGCTCAAGGACGCACGTCTCTCGCAAATTTACCAGACGGCGGCGGGGATTATTTATCGTCAGGGCTACGAGGCGACCTCGCTCAGTGAGATTGCGAAGGCCGCCGGTCTGACCAAGGCAGGTCTTTACCATTACATTCCTAGCAAAGAACATCTGCTGTTCGAGATCATGAATTACGGGATGAACTTGGTCGATTCCGATGTCATCACTCCGGCGCGCGCCGTCGCCGATCCCCAAGTGCGCCTCCGCACGATTGTGACGGCCTATGCCAATCTGATCATGGAAGAGCGACAGCCCATCACTATCATGATCAACGAGGCGAAAGGTTTGACGCCCGCGCGTCAGCGCAAAGTCCGCGCGCGCCGGCGCGTCTTTTATGAGTTTGTGCGCGACACGATCCAAGAGATCAAAGATGAGGGCGAGGTCGCCGTCTTGGATGTCGGCATGACCGCGATCAGTTTCGTCGGCGTCCTCGTCTGGTTGGCCTACTGGTATCACCCGGAGGGCCGGCTGACGAAGCAACAAGTGATTGACGAGATCGTGGAACTGATGTTGGAGCGGATGGTGGGGATCAGTCTCCCCGCCGTCCGCAGCAGTCATAAATGCCGGTTGGTAGCTGCGTGGAATCGCTAAATGACGAAACAATCTGACGGTGGCTTCGCCCGCTCGTCAGCCGATAGACCTGTGGCAGCGTCGATTCAACTACTTGGCAAGGAGAAATTTCGATGAACAGTCTGACGAAACTTTTTTTGCTGGCCGTCCTTGTGTTGACCGCCGGAGTCGTTCCCGCTTTTTCGCAGGCGTCGAGTTCAACGGCGGAGCTGCGCGGGCAAGTCACCGATTCGACCGGCGCACTGGTCCCCAACGCGACCGTCACACTCATCGACACCGGCAAAGGCACGAACCGCACCGCTAACACTGACGAGGACGGTCAGTATGTGTTCCTCGCTGTGCCGCCGAGTGATTACGAATTGAAAGTTGAGGCCGCCAGCAGCGGCTTCGCCGCCTCGACAACGCGCGTCACGCTCACCGTCGGACAGCAGGCCAATCTTCCCGTGCAACTGACTGCGAGCGGCTTGGCCGAATCGATCAACGTCGTCGCGGGCGCGGAAGTGGTCGAGACCGACCGCACGCAGCAATCATCCGTCATTGACGAAAGACAGATCACGAACCTGCCGATCAGCCGCCGTAACTATCTCGACTATGCGCTCTTGACACCCGGCGTCACGGATTCGGACAACATTGCCGACGCTTCGGATTTTCGCGTCGCGCAGACGCCGCAATCCGGCTTGTCGTTTGGCGGCAACAACGGGCGCGGCAACTATGTCGGAGTGGACGGCGCGGAGACGATTGATTCGACGGGCGGCGTGATTCAAACCATCGGGCAGGAAGCCGTGCAGGAATTCCAAGTCCTGCGAAACAGCTTCAACGCCGAGTTCGGCACGGCTGCCGGCGGCATCGTCAATACGGTCTCCAAGACGGGGACCAACGATCTTCACGGCAGCCTCTTCGGCCTCTTCCGCGACGACAAGTTCGACGCGCGCAACGCCTTCGACTTCGCGCCCGACGGCCAATCGCCCTTCAGCCGCCAGCAGTACGGCGGCTCGCTCGGCTTCCCCATCCGGCAGGACAAGACGTTCGGGTTCGTCGCGCTCGAACGTTTCAATCAAGACCAGACCACGTTCGTCAACCTCCTGAATGATCCCTCGATCTTTCAGATCACGGCTTCACAAAACGCGCTCTTCAATTTCCTGCAAGCCGGGACGCCGTTTGCCGCCGCCGGCGCGGGCCTGCGCGCCGCGCTAACGACGACGGCGGCGGCTTACCCGCGCACCATTAATCTCTTCAACGACGCGAGCGGGCAGTTTCCCTTCGAGGAAAAGCAGACGCTCTTTAATGCGCGGCTCGATCATCAATTCAGCAGCCGCCACAATGCCTACGCGCGCTTTAGCTTGACCGACCTCATCGCCGAGAATCAGGCGGCGGGCGCTTTGACCGCCGTCTCGCGCGGGCGCACCGTCGATTCCTTCAACGGCGCGGCGCTCATCTCCGACACGTTTCAATTTAGTTCCAACACAGTCAACGAATTCAAAGCGCAATACCTTTATCATCGCTTCGGCGTGTTCCCGAACGACCCCATCGGCCCGGAGTTCAACATCGAAGGCGCGGGCAACTTCGGGCGCGACATCTTCCTGCCGTCGAACACGATTGAGCGCCACTACGACTTTTACGACAACGTGACGCACGTCACCGGCAATCACACGTTGAAGTTCGGCGGCTCCCTTCTCGTGCTGGATGTCTCCGCCAACAACGACACTTTCTTCGGCGGGCGTTTCAACTTCGGCGCGGCCATCCCGCTCTCGAACATCATCGCGCTGAATCCCGCGCTCGGGCCGCCGGTGCTGACGCAGTTGATGCAGTTTCTGACCGCGAATAATCCCGCGCTGCTCCCCTCCTTGAGCGCGCCGATCAGCGCCCTGCAATCTTTTAACCTCAACCTTCCGATTGTCTATCAGCAAGGCTTCGGCGAGACCTCCGCCAATTCAGTTACCGTGCGGACCGGCATCTACGGGCAGGACACGTGGAAGGCGCGGCAGAATTTGACGCTGACCTACGGCCTACGCTATTCGATCAACAACGAGCCGTTCTTCATCCGCACCGACAAGAACGACTTTCAGCCGCGCGTCGGCTTCGCCTTCGATCCGTTCTCCAACGGCAAGACCGTCATTCGCGGCGGCGCGGGGATTTTCTCCGGCTACGCTCTCTACGTGGTCGCCAATGTCACGACCGAACTAAGCGCGCGCGACGATCCGAGCAACATCGACATCGTACTCACCACGGCTACCGCCGGCCCGCTAGGGTTGCCCACCTCGTTCGCCGTCTATCAAAGATTTCAACAACTGACCAACAACTTCTCGCGCACGCCGACCGAGGCCGACCTCGCCACGCTCAATGTGACGCCGCGTCCGGGCGCACCTTTGGAAGTTCGCTTCCGCGAAGACCCGAACTACAAAACACCGACCACCTATCAAGCCAGCCTCGGCCTCCAGCAAGATTTAGGGCGCGGCTTCTCGCTCGATCTCGGCTATCTCTTCACGCGCGGTCTGTACTTGACGCGCAACCGCGATCTCAATCAGCTAAAGCGGACTGGTCCCATCAATCCGCTCAACCCGAACGGCGGCCCGACGTTCATCCGCTTCCCGTCGGCGGCACAAGTGACAGCCGGCCTGTCGAGCGACTTCCGCACCCCGCTCCGCTTCCAAGACAACCAGTACGAATCGTCCGCCAACTCTTTCTATCACGCCGGCACGTTCGCCGTGACGCGCCGCTTCGCCAACAACTTCAGTCTCAACACGCATTACACCTTCTCGAAAGCCATCGACGAAGTGACCGATTTCAACAGCGATTTTTCGGCGCAGAACCCGCTGAATCTGCGGCTCGACCGCGCTCTCTCGTCTTTCGATCAACGACACCGGGCCGTCTTCAGCGGCGTCTTCCAAAGTTCCTCGCGCAACAAGTTCTTGCGCGATTTCATCTTCTCGCCGATCTTCATCGCCGGATCGGGCCGCCCGTTCAATCTACTGCTCGGCTTCGACGCTAACGGCGACGGGCGCTCGCAATCAGATCGTCCCGGCACGGTCGGACGCAACACCGGACGCGGCGAAAACTTCTACAGCTTCGACGCCCGTCTCGCCCGCCGCTTCTCCTTCGACGAGACCAAGTATCTCGAATTGACGGCGGAAGGATTCAACCTTTTCAACCGGACGAACTTCGCCGGCGTCAACAACATCGTCGGCGCGCTGCCGCTAGCGGAGCGCACCGCGCTGGAAACCAGAACAGCGCTCGGCATCGAAGGTCTCGCGCCGACGCGCCCGCTCGCCTTCACTTCGGCGGCCACCGCGCGGACGTTCCAATTCGGCGCGCGGTTCAACTTCTAAGACACGAGGAAATTGGACAGGATTGACAGGATGAAAGACACAATGACCGCCACGACTTAATCACTTATCCCGTTAATCCTGTCTATTCTTCCTCTTTGATTTTTCCCGCAGTCTAAGTAACCTTTGAAAAATACGGGGCACTTTTGCAGTGCCCCGCCGGGGTGTGATACCTCGTTGTGAAGCTACCAACTTTACAACCGAGGTCGCCCCCATGCTCTTTGTCACTATTGCATCTGAAG
>JALZKK010000350.1 GCA_030859285.1 Acidobacteriota bacterium
ATTCTGTGAACGGCACGACTACGTCGCCCACATGCTCAAGCTCCGCACACGGCAGAGCGCCTTCAGAACGTGCGCCGCCTGATTTAATTTCAGCCTCCGCCGCCCGCCGCACATCATTGCACGCCCGCCCCGCCAACGCCCGCAAACGTCGTGCAAACTCACGCGAGTCCTCCGCCCAGCGCCGCTCGAAAAGCAAAAGCTCGTCGCGCCGCGCGGCTAATTCACTGATCAGATGTTGGCGGTAAAGCATAAAAACAGTGGCGAGTGACGAGTGACGAGCGAAAGACAAGTTTTTTGTTCTGACTTGTCATTCATCATTCGTCACTATTTTTGCGCTGTGGTCAATTGCGTTGCGCTTGGCGAATAGCGCGACGTTACTAGTTTGCCGTTGATGAAAGTGTAGGCAAGGCCGTCTTTGAGATTGCGATAATGCGTGATGCTCGCTTTTTCTTCGCGCTCAAAATTTTTGTTGCCCGTGAGGGCGAGCGAGTCCGGCGTGGCGGAGGAATTCTCGTGCTGCAAGACGATCTGCAAGACCGTGCCTTCCAAATCAGTGGACAGCTTTTTCGTGGCTACGAACTTGGCGTTAACGAACATGACCGTCACCGTTCCGCCCGCGACCTTGAAGTGCAGCGCGGCAGACTCGTCCAATGCTTCCCGCAACGGCGCGCCCAACTCGCGCTCGACATCCACCCGCCGCGACTTCAAAGGCTCAATTTTGCCCCACGTCGCGGCAGCGACCCGCGCCGGCTCCGCCACCCACGACACCACCAACAAAACCGCGACGCTCAACGCCAACGACGTGAACGCGCCGCGCACCCGACAGCAGCAAAAAATTAAATTGCTCATGCGTGGATGCTAACTCAGTAAAGTTCAAAGTTCAAAGTTCAAGGTTCAAAGTTAAAGAGCTTCGTTTTGACTTTGAACCTTGAACTTTGAACTCATTTCGCGAACGGGCGGATGCGCTCGGCATTTTCTTTGAAGTCGGCATCATTGGGCGCGAGGGCCGCGCCTTTTTCATAGGCAGCGAGCGCTTTGGCGTATTGCTTGGCGACTTCGTAGGCGTAACCGAGTTCGCGGTAGATGTTCGCGTCGTCGGGCGTCTTGGCGGCAGCGCGCTCCAGAGCGGCGGTGGCTTTGGGCATGTTCTTGGCGCGCGAGTGTGCGACGCCGAGCAGATAAAGCGTCGGGCCTTGCGCGTTCGGATTGGTTCCGAAACGTTCGAGCGCGGCGGCGGCGCGGGCATATTGTTGCGCGCCCACCAGAGCTTGCGCGTTGAGTGCGGCGGACGCTTCATCCGGGCGCAGCTTTAACAAAGTCTCGCTGGCGCGGATGGCATTCAAATAATCGGCGTCGGCTTTTGGTCCCGTGCCTCCGGCTGCGGCAGCACGGCGGAGATACGCATACGTGAGCAATGTCCACGCTTCGGCGAAGCGCGGATCGCTTTGGGTCGCGCGGTTGAGGGCTTGGATCGCGGCGTCAGTTCCGTTGCGTTCATAAGCGATGCGGCCCAAGTAAAAGTGCGAGGCGGCATTCTTCGGATCAGCTTTGACGGCGACGTTGAACGAGCGTTCGGCGTCGGCTTGTTTGCCGGTGCGGTATTCGGCGAGGCCGCGATAGTAGAGCAAGGCGGCGTCAGGCTGTGCAGCGCCCCCGCGCGTCGTGGCCGTGACGAGCAACGGCAACGCTTTCTCAAACTCTTCGGTGCGGACGTAGGCTTGCGCCAGCGCATCGACGGTATTGGCGTCCTCGCTGCCGGCGGCGCGTTGCAATTCTAACGCGCGTTGCAAATCAATCGCGGCTTCCTTGTATTGCTTCAAATTGAACTCTGCGAAGCCCGCGATCTTCCAAGCCTCTTCGTTCTGCGGAGCGGCGGCGGCGATCTGCTTCGCTTCTTTCAAAGCAGCATCGTACTGCTTCTGCTGCAACAGCGCATAAGCGCGTGTGGTGTCGCCGGAAGAATTGGCGGCGGAGGTAGCAGCGGCGGAGCGCGGCGGCGTCGCTGTCTGCGCGGTGGTGCGCGGCGTTGGATTGGTCGTCGTTGGATTGGTCGTCGGATTCTGCACCGTCGAGGCTTCGGGACTGACACGGCGCGGGCGCGTCGCCCCGGACTGCGCGAATGCGGCGGCGGCGAATGCGAAAACGAACAACGCCATCAAAGCGGCGCGTTGAGCATTGCGATTGTGCATGATCATAATTCTCTCCTGCGGTGTTGCGGCCTCGCGTGCTGTTGGGGAAAGTATGACGGAGGCGGCGCGCCGGCTCAAGTTTCGCTCAACTGTGCGATGCGGGAAAGTTTGAGCGGGTTCGCTGATTGCGAATGAACGGACAGGCGGCGCAGTACGACAAGCAGTCTTCCTAAATCAGAGCAGAAAAGAATGAGATAGGATGAACAGGATAAAAAACACATCAAGCCCTATTTCGGTCTCACCTTGTTCATCCTATCCATCCTATCTATTTCCTTGTCTCCCACTCTTGTCAGCTTTGATTTAGATAGAGATGTCCTGACCCGCTCGCGCTGACTCACACCATCGGCTGTTCCGCCGGCACGTAATACAGGATGCGGTTGCAGTTGTCGCAGATGATGATCTCTTCGCCGCGGCGAATCTCGGACATGACTTGCGGGCGCAGGGTCATAAAACAAGCGGTGCAAGAGCTGTTGCGGGCTTCGGCTACAGCGATGCCATCGCGGATGCGCGTGCTAATGCGGCTGTAGAGCGCGCCCATCGGCTTCGGGAGTTCGGCCAAGAGCCGCTCGCGCTCGGCGCGGGTCTGTTCGATCCGCTCGGCCTGCTGCTGCGTCTGCTCGGCAAAGGCATTGAGTTTTTCCTCTAACTCGGCGCGCAGATTGCCGATCTCCGGCTCCAATTCGGTGAGCTGTTTATCCGCGCTGTCGAGCGTTTCCATTTGTTCGAGCGTCTGGGTTTCGAGTTGGGAGATGTGCTTGCGTGCGGCATCGGCCTCGCGGATCGCGGCGCTGTATTCCTTTTCGTTTTTGGAAGACATCAACGCGCGCTCGGCGTGTTCGGCTTTGTGGCGCGTCTCTTCGATCTCGCGTTCGAGCCGCAAGCGCGTCGCCCGCGCTTCGTCGCGCTTGGCTTCGACGGCGCGAAATTCAAAAGCGCGCTGCTCGAACTCTTTTTCGATCTCAGCGCGCCTTTGTGGTATCGCCTTCAACTCGGCTTCTAAACGGCGAATACTAATATCTGTCTTCTGCAAAGCAATTAACTGTGCCAACTCCTCTTTCACCCGGAAATCTCCTCCAAATATCAATGCGATAGAGCGCCGTCAATGGCCTCAACTCAAGCGCCGGATCATCGCACACCCACCGCGCGGCGCGCAAGCAAGCGAGAGCCGTGATGGTGAATCGTCAATCGTGAATAGCCGGTGAAAGTTTGAAATTTGAAATTTGAAAACCAATGATCTCAAATTTCAGATTTGAAATCTCGAATTCCGAACCTCAAACCTCAAACCAGCCTTGACGATTTACGATTCACGCTTGACGAGTTAATGTGTGCCGCGCATGAATTCAGACGGCAAGCCTTTCATTATCATCAATCACAGGGCGGCGCGCGCGCGTGAGGCTTGGGTTGCCGTGCGCGCGGAGCTGGAACGGCAGCACATTCGCTTCGACGCGCACGAGGCGCGCGAGCCGGGCGACGCGCAAGCGAGAGCGCGCGCGGCGGTGCGGGCGGGCTATCGTGTGATCGCAGTGGTCGGCGGCGACGGCACGCTCAGTGAAGTCGCTGCTGGATTTTTCGCCCTCGACGAAAGACGCGAGCCGTCCGCTCTGCCGCTGCCGATTAACAATGAAGCTGCGCTGGCCGTCCTGCCCGGCGGCACGGGCAACGACTTCGCTCGCGCCTTACAAAATGGGCGCGCTTCGCTCGCGTACTGGACGGGTCGCTTGATCGCATATCTTCGCAGCGAGGACGCGGCGACGCGCGCGGTTGATATGTTGTATGGCACATTGAAGGCGGACGCGCGCTCGTTCATTTGCCTCAACGCTGCGACGCTCGGTATCGGCGCGGAAGTGGCGGGGCGCGTGGCGGCGCAAGCCGGCTTCTTGCAACGTCTGCCGGGCGAGACGCGCTTCGCGGTGGCGACTTTATCTGCGCTGGCGCGTTGGCGCAACCGCCGCGTGCGGATCAGCGTGGATGATGAAACTTTCGAGTGTGGGACCAATCTGGTCGCCGTCGTCAACAGCGCCTATGCGGGCGGCGGGATGATGTTCTCGCCGGAAGCTGAAGTTGACGACGGCCTGCTCGATGTCGTGACCGCTTGCGATCTCAACCGCGCCCAAGTCTTGCGCGAGTTGACGCGCATTCACAGCGGCGGCCACCTCGCCAACCCGCGCGTCTCGGTGCGCCGGGGCCGGCGCGTGCGAATCGAGAATCTCTCGCCCGCCGACGCCCTCGGCATCGAAGCCGACGGCGACGTGCGCGGCCACACGCCGGTTGCGTTGCAAACGCTGCCGGGCGCGTTGCGCGTGATTTGCTAGATGTTGATTCACGAAACGACTAAAGCTGAAGCTCCGCCAGCCGGGGCTAACCGCGCGTTGTTGGTGGTGTCGGCGGCGGTGCTGCTGGCGTCGGC
>JALZKK010000190.1 GCA_030859285.1 Acidobacteriota bacterium
CTTTTGACGGGGACTTGCCGCGTCGTCGGCAGGCGATAACGGAGAGCGGACAATTGAACGTAGTTACTCCAACCTTTCAAAGTAAACTCGTCTCGATCAGTACATCACAGGTGAAGACGTTGAAAGAACGATTGAACATCGGTAGGGACACATTGATGCGCGCGACGACGGCGGATGGCGGCGTGCGCTGCATGGCGGCGGTGACAACGGATTTAGTGGCGGAAGCAGTCCGGCGGCATCAGACCTCGCATACGGTCGCCGCCGTGTTGGGACGGACGTTGACGGGGACGCTCCTGCTCGGCGCGGGACAAAAAGAATTTGATCGCTTGACCGTGCAGATCGTCGGTGACGGTCCCGTCGGCGGTATCACGGCGGAGACGGACGCGCACGGGCGCGTACGCGGCTATGTGCGCCACCCAGAGGCCGACGCGCCGCTCAATCCGAACGGCAAGTTCGACGTGCGCGGTGTCGTCGGCGAAGGCATGTTCAATGTCACGTATGAATCGGGCTACGACATCGGGCTGTACCGCGAACCTTATCGCGGCTCGGTGCCGATCATCTCAGGCGAGATCGCTGAAGACTTCGCGTATTACCTGACCCAATCGGAACAGATTCCCTCAGCAGTGATGCTCGGCGTGCTGTTGCGCGCACGCGAGTCGGGCGAGACGTTCATCGAAGCGGCGGGCGGCGTGATGATTCAAGCGCTGCCGGGCGCGGACGAGCGGATGGTGGCGGCTATCGAAGCCGCTGTCGCCAACACGCCGCAAACTACGACGCTGATTCGCGAAGGCGCGCAGCCCATCGATCTGCTGCGCGCGGCTCTGGGCGATATATCATTCGAGGTCTTGAGCGAACAGCCTGTCCGTTTCGCTTGCCAGTGTTCTTATGAGCGGGCGGTCTCTTTGATCTCTTCCATCGAACGGAACGAGTTGGAGTCGATTCTGCATGAAGATAAAGGCGCGGCGATGATCTGCCACTTCTGCAATGAGACGTACCGACTTGACGAGACGGTACTGGCAGGTCTCCTTTCGGGGAGATAGTAGCGGTAGGAGGCAGGCGGCAGGGGCAGGAAAGTCAGCCAAGAGGTCAGTCGCTGTCTGCAACTCTTCAGGAACGATGCTCCCGATCATCAACTGCCGCCTGCTCCTGCCTCCCTTCCGCCGTCTGCCGCCTGCGTTGCTCACTGTTTCGACGCCAGCAGATCGTAGTTCCCTGCTTGGCGGTTGTGATCGTCGAGCGTTCCTAACACGTCCGAAGTCTCTTCGAGCATCTGCTTGGTCATGGCGATAGAGTCGCTCAGTTGCTCGAAGTCGAGCGCGGTGACACGCTCAGGCGTGGGCAGCGTGACGACTTGATCGTTGACCAGCCCGAAGAAGTTTTCGATGGATTGCAGTTGGCCTTCGACGAGTTTGACAGACTTTTCCAACTCGCTGAAGGCGGCCAAGCGGCGTTTCAGGATTTCGACGTTGGCCTGCTGAATGCGGCGCGCGCGCACGTCGGGCGCGTTCTCGACGGCGCGCTCGGCCTGCGTCAGTTGATTCTGCACAGCCTGACGATTGATCGAGCGCAAGTGATGTTTGCGGCGGCGATAAACGTCGAGGAGATCGACGAAATCTTCCCAGCGTTGTTCGAGGCTCTGGATATTGGGCGGCACTTCCTTTGCGCCGGTGAATTTAGTGTAGTTCTCAAAAACTTGCTTCTTCAGCCACTTCAGGTATAGCACGGCCTCGCGCTCGCGCGGGTCGAAGCTCTCGATCATTTTGTCGCGCTGGCGGCGGCGCGCTTCGTAAAGCTGGTTGCGATTGCGTCGATCCACAAGACGGCGGTAGGCTGTACTCGCCGGCACGGTGGCGAGGTAGAGACCTTCGGCGACGAGGGCGGCTCCGAGCGGAATGATGTCGCCGGTGTAGGCGGCAGCGACCGCGAAGCCCGCCATGCCCCAGAAGTTGACCGGTTCCTTCAGCGCCTCTTTCAAATACTGCAAGTCAATCTTCTTCATGTCCGCCATAACGCTTGTCACCTACTGCTGAAAACTCCGCTCTATCACTAATAAAACTTTCAATCACCGACAATGACCATAATTTTCCGTCGGCCCAACCGTCCGGCACGCTCGACGCATCGTTATTCGTTCAATGACCATGATCATTCGCGCGGTCTTCCTCCGCCGGATTGAGCGCGTTGATCTGTGGCGTCGTCGAACCCGGCAGCAGCCCCATGTTCTGCTTGTACTGAAGAAGTTTGTCTTGCAATTGCATGTTGAGAGCTTCCTGCTCGATCTCTTGCATTTGGTTATCAACCGAAGCTGCGCCGAGTTGCATCTTGGCTTCAGCGGCGGCGCTGCGACGGTCGATCTTGTCGCGCATCTCGCTAAAGGTCGAAGCGTCGTCGCCGAGTTGGAACGTCTCCATTGTCTGCGCGAGCTGCTCTTGCAGTTTGGCTTGCTTCGACTGATTGATCAGTTGCATCGCCTCGGCGGTGCGCCGCTCCATCTGGAGCATGTAATTGTTGCGCGCCTTGAGCGCTTGCTTAGACGCCATTTCGGCGTGTTGGAGTTGCTGGCCGGTCTTTTGCAGATCGAGTTGGGCTTGTTGGAGTTGGCCGATGTAGGCGGTCGCCACATCGTCGCGCCCCAGCTTGATCGAGGCTTTGATCTTCGAGTCGATATCGACAACTTGATGTTCGAGACGCTCTTTATTCTTCGCTAACAGACGTTCGGTCGCCATTACCTGCGCGACTGAGTTGTTGAGTTCCGGCACGCGGTCGCGCATCTCGCGGATCGTCTGTTGCAGGATCAATTCCGGGTTTTCCGTCTTCTCAATGATGCCGCCAAACATCGCGTGCAACGAACGCTTCAACCTGCTCCACGTACTCATCTCTTCGGCTCCTCTGACTTGACCTTCGCATCCAATAACGCCTGATGCGCGGCGGGTAATTAATTAACGCGCGTGCGAACTCCGCGCCCTAGCGTTGTACGTCTGCCATTTCCGTCCGGTTGCAATTTCGCGGCGCGACGACTTTCTGTCTCGGAGTATAGCAGCAGGCGGCAGGCGGCAGGAAGCAGGAGGCGGAAAGCGGGAGGCAGGGGCAGGCGGCAGGAAAGTCGGCGAAGATGTCATTCGCTGTCTTCAACTCTTTAGGAACGATGCCCACGATCATGAACTGCCGTCTGCTCCTGCCTCCCGCTTCCTGCCCCTGCCTCCTGCTCCTGCTTCCTGCCCCTGCCGTCTGCCTCCTGCTTTCTGAATTGCCCGATGTCGCGGCGGTAGTGCATTCCATCCCAGCGAATGAGATCGACGGCGGCGTAGCAGTTTTTCAAAGCGTCATCAAGCGTTATGCCGTTCGAGGCGACGCTGAGGACGCGCCCGCCGGCTGTGAGCCATGCGCCGTCTGTCGCGCGCGTCGTGGCGGCGTGAAAGAGTTGGACGCGAGACAGCGCGGCGGCTTCGTCAAGTCCTTCGATGCGCGCGCCCGTTTCGGGCTGCTCTGGATAGCCGCGCGCGGCGAGGACGACGCAGGCCGATGATGCTTCAGACCAGTCAACCGCAATCTCTCCGAGTTTGCCATGCGCGACGGCCTCGAAGATTTCCGATAGATCAGTTTTCAGGCGCAAGAGGATCGCTTGGGCTTCCGGGTCGCCGAAGCGCACGTTGTACTCCAACACTTGTGGGCCGTCCGGCGTCAGCATCAGGCCGACGAAAACCACTCCGCGAAAATTCAATTCGTCCACGCGAATCCCGTTGAGCGTCGGTTCGACGACCTCACGCACCACGCGCTTGAACATCGGCGCGTCAAGCACTGCCGCATCTGTGATCGCGCCCATCCCGCCGGTGTTCGGCCCGGTGTCGCCTTCGCC
>JALZKK010000385.1 GCA_030859285.1 Acidobacteriota bacterium
GAAATGATGAACGATGAATGATGAATATCACGACGGAGCTACATTTCATTCATCATTTCGCATTCATCATTTCCTCGTCTCCTTCGTGTTCTTCGTGCGCTTCGTGGTTAATTCCTATTGCTGATAAATGTTCAACGCTGAGATGAGCGAGACTCCATTAACTCTCCGCTTCGACGCCGGGACACTATTGCTTGAAGGCGCGGATCAATCGGCGGCTGTGCCAGCGGCGTTTCGGTGGGACGAGCGGGTGCGGCGTTGGCGTGCGCCGGCATGGCAGTACCGGCATGTCGTGACGGAATTGATTCGTAACAAGATCGCTTATGAGGATCAGGCGCGGGCCTATCATCAATTCGATTTTCCGGCGAAGCTGCTCGTTGAGCCGCGACCGTATCAGCAGGAAGCGATCAAGGAATGGCGGCGAGCGAAGTCGTGCGGCGTCGTGATTTTGCCGACCGGCGCGGGCAAGAGCCTTGTGGCGCAGATGGCGATTGAGCAAGTGAAACGCTCGACGCTCATTGTCGTTCCCACTATCGATCTGATGAATCAGTGGTACGACTTGCTGCTCTCGTGCTTTCAGGCGGAAGTCGGCTTGATCGGTGGCGGTTACTTCGAGATCGGCGCGCTGACGGTGACGACTTACGCTTCGGCCTTTCGTTTCATGGAGCGGCTCGGCAATAGTTTCGGCCTCGTCATCTTCGACGAGTGCCATCATCTGCCGTCGAGCGTCTATCGTTACGCTGCCGAACTCTCGCTCGCGCCATTTCGTTTGGGACTGACTGCGACGCCGGAGCGTGCGGACGGCGCGGACGAATTGCTCGAACAATTGATTGGTCCCATCGTCTTCCGACGCGAGGCGCAGGATATGGCGGGCGAATATCTCGCGGATTACAGCGTCGTGCGCGTCAACGTGCAACTCAGCCCCGAAGAGCGGGCGGCCTACGAGCGCGAGCGTTTGATCTTCCGACAATTTCTCAACGACCAGCGCATCTCTTTGAGCAGCCTGCAAGGATGGCAGATGTTTATCATCGCCAGCGCGCGCAGCGAAGCGGGCCGCCGCGCGATGATGGCCTACCGCGAGTCGAAGCAGATCGCTCTGGGAACAGACTCGAAGCTGCGCGTACTATCGGAACTTTTACAGCGACACGGGCGCGACCGTGTGCTAATCTTCACGGCGGAAAATGAGATGGTCTATCGCATCTCGGAACAATTTCTGATCCCCTCGATCACGCATGAGACCGGCATTAAAGAGCGGCGTGAGTGGCTCGCCGCCTTCAATAAAGGCGACGTGCTGGCGCTCGCCACCTCGAAGGTTTTGAACGAGGGCGTCAATATCCCCGATGCTTCGGTCGCCGTCGTCCTCTCCGGTTCCGGCTCGACGCGCGAACATATCCAACGCTTGGGCCGCATCCTCCGCAAACGCCCCGACAAGGAAGCGACCCTCTACGAAGTGGTAACGCGCGATACGACTGAGGAACACATCAGCCGCCGCCGCGGCGACGTGGATCAGTTCCGCGAAGCCAATCGCGAAGCCTACGATTCCCAGCCCTTCAGGTGGTAATAGCCGAGTGTTCGCGGCAAGGCACAGCCTCGTTTTCAATGGCGAAGCAGATGACGTTAAATCACATGTGGTTTCTTCATTCTTGGCCGATTAGCCACAGAGGACACAGAGGGGGCAGGCATGGCAACTTCCGGTTGTTTCTTCCTCTGCGTCCTCGGTGTCCTCTGTGGCTTATCCTTGTTCTGAGCATGTCGAGACCTGAAATTGCCACCTTTGCTCTTTTCTTTGGCGGCGAATCATCTTATACTTTCGCCCAGACAACCCTCCCCATTTATCAATTAGTTCGTTCCCGTTTGTGCGCGCTGCTCGGTAGGCAAGACAGGAGGTCAAGCGCATGGTGAAGATACGTGTCTTTGTCGGACTAGCTCTTTTCGCGGTTAGCGTTCCGGCGTTGCAGGCGCAACCGGTCGGCCAGCCGGCGTTCAACTCTCGCCCGGTGAGCAGTCAGAATGTTTACTATGAGCAGGGCGTCAAGCATTCTTTGGCGGGCCGGGCCGAGCAGGCCGTCAGCGCCTTTTTAATGGCGTTGCGCCTCGATCCGGAGAACGGCGATACTTACTTTAACTTGGGCAATGCTTACTCGCAGTTAAAACGCTGGGCGCACGCCGCCGAGGCTTATAAACAAGCAGTGCGCTTCAACCGGAAGGACGGCGAGGCATATAAAAATCTGGGCCGGGCGTATTTCAACGCCGGCTTGTACGCGCAGGCCATCGATCCTCTGAAGAATGCGACCCGCATTTATCCTGTTTGGGCCGAGCCGCACTACCTCTTGAGCGACGCCTATTTCAAAGTGGGGAAAGTGCAGGACGCGGAGAAACTGTATCAGCAAGCTGTGAATTTAGCCCCGAACGATCCGGCGCGTCCTCATGCGCTGGTGGCGACGCGGCGGACAACGGAACGGCCTGTCCCCGGCAACGCCGCTGCCCGTCCGGTCAATAAACCCACTGCGACAAATGCGACGCCGGTTAATAAACCCGCCGCGACAAACGAGAGCCGTGCGCGCACCAGCACTGGCAACGAGAAAACATCTGTCGTTGAAGATGCGCGCCAGCAGACGGAGAAAGCTAAAAACAACGACGCTAAAGATTATTACAATTTAGGTCTCAAGCAGGGCCGGGCGAAGCGTTACGGCGAAGCGGTGGAGGCTTTCCAACAAGCGATCAAAATCAGGCCGGACTACACGGACGCTTACTTCGGTTTAGGCCATGCCTACGCCGACATGGGACGCTGGCAAGAGGCGGTCGAGGCTTACGAGCAAGTGCTACGCTTTGATCCTAAAGACAACGAAGCCACATACCGGCTCGGCGAGGCTTACGCCAAAGTGCGCGCCCAAACGAAGGCCAACGGCGCGAACGGCGACGGGAGACCAATCGGCGAGCGAGTCGGCGCGCCCGTCGCCAGCAATGCCGTGAATGCCACCACTTCCGCCGCTGTGCCGCCGTCGCCCGCTCCCTCGTTGAAGAATAGCGAGACTGCGGAGGCTACCGAAACTACCGACGATGCACACTTGACGAAACTCTATCGCGTCGGTCCCGGCGACGTGTTGGACGTGCGCTTACTCAGCGCTTCGGCCAATCAATCGACGCTCTACACCGTCACGGCGGGCGGTTTGTTGGAGTATCCGCTGGCGGGCGATCCGTTGGATGTGGCCGGCTCGACGCCCGAAGAGATCAGCGCGCGTCTCGCCGCCGAGTTGCAGCGCCGCGCGGTGGACGAAAAGCCCGAGGTGATCGTCGGCGTGCGCGAGTACACGAGCCACAACGTCATTATCAGCGGGCTAGTGCGCGATCCGGGGACCAAAGTCTTGCGCCGCGAAGCCGTGCCGCTCTACGTCGTCGTCGCCGACGCGCAGCCGACCGACGAAGCCGAAGAGGTGCGGATCGTCTCCGTCGCTACAGGCCGCAAGACTGCTGTGAGCCTCAGCGATGCGGAAGCGATGAACATGCTGGTGCGCCCCGGCGACGTGATCAGCGTCGGGCGGCGACCCGAACAGTTTTTCTACATCGGCGGCAAAGTTGAAGCGCCCGGCCAAAAAAGATTTCATGCGGAACTGACCTTGACGCAAGCCATTCTCAGCTCCGGCGGCGAGTTATCGCGCGGCGGTACAGTCAAACTTTTACGACAGGATGGGCAAGGTTTTCTGACGACGACGGAGTACAAGATCAAAAGTCTGACTTCCGGCAAAATACCCGATCCCCCATTGCAGCCGAACGACCGGGTCGAAGTGATCCAATAAAAGGAGAAAGGCGAAGGGCGAAAGTGAGGACACAGCTTCGCTGTGAATTTATTTTATTTGATCCACGCCGCAGGCGTGTCCACACTGTCTCCTTTCTTCTTTACTCTGAGGAGGTTCGCCAATGATGCGTGCTATCTCGGCAATACAGCGGTCGGCGATCGAGCCGCAAGTCTTCGTGCAGGCGGCTGGGGACGGCGATGTGGCGGCGGTGCAGGACCTGCTCGCTGCCGGCGCAGAGGTAAATGCGGCGGGCGCTTATGGCAAGACCGCGCTAATCGCGGCGGCGGCGCAAGGCCACGTCGAGATCGTGCGCTTGCTGCTCCGGCACAACGCGAACGTCAACGTGCAAAAGTCCGACGGCTTTAGCGCGCTGATCAGCGCGGTCTTCTTCGGCCATGAAGAAGTCGTGCGCGTTTTGCTGGAACATGGCGCGGATGTGTTCGTCAAAGACCAGACCGGCGCGACAGCTCACAGTTGGGCCTTATCCAGAGGACTGACGACGCTCGCGCAAGTTCTGAAAAAAGCCGAAGTCAAAACGCCCGCGCCGGTGAAAGCCGAAGGCAAGACGGCAGCGCCCGCGCCGGTTGTCGTCGTCCGATCTATTACCCAATACGACGAGGCGGACGCAGTGCTTGATCTTGACGATGAGCCGGTGACGCGCGAGCTAAAGCCGCTGCCATCAGCCACACGCGCGCCGCAGTTGTCTGCCGTCGAGCCTGCCGCTCAACCGGCCACTCTGCGGCCTCTGCCTCTCGTCTTGCCGCGCGTGGTTGAGCCGGTCACAGCGCCTTTAGTGCTGCCGCCATCCGAACAGACTCTCTCAAACATTGCGCCGGTTGAGCGCGAAGTGGCGAAGGAACGCGCACAACCCGTCCGCCGCACGGCCAACTTCTCGCCAGAAGTCTTGCGGGCCACATTCGCACGCTTCAAAGCTGAAGTGACCATGCGGCAATTGGCCGCCGCCTTCGTCATCGGCATCGTGGCCGGCAGTATCCTCGCCTACGCTATCACGCCGCAGAGGACGCCGACCGCCGCCGCGCGCCCGCCCATTGTTGAACCGGCATCCCCAACCGAGACCTCTGCTCCGGCGCAGCTGCCGCCCGCAGCTTCAGCAGTTACTGAACGAGAATTGAAAGCAACTGCACCGCAGACGCCCGATGCGATTGCCGACCAACGCTCTGCATCGACGGCGAAACCTCTCGCGCAAAAGACGAGCGGCGCTTCTGCTGCGGTTGAGCCGGTCACTGCTGCAAAGCCGAACCGCGCCACGACCGAGAAGCGCGCAACAACGCAACGCGCCGCGTCGCCGCCCGTCGCCACCGAACCGGAACTGAAACAGCTTGCGCCACCGCCGGTGCGAATCGTGAGCGAACCCGTCAAAGAAAACCGTGAAGCCGTCACGACTCCGCGCAAAATCACAGCGCCCGTCGCACGAACTGAGCGGCCCAGCGCGCCTCCGCCCGCCGCGCCGCAACCGACAGCTTCACCGGCCAAGAAAGTGATCCGCTGGCCTTGAAAACATTCCAATGAAAAATGCTGACAACTGATCTCGCACAGAGTTGGCAGCGCGGCGGGCGCACGGGGCCGCGCCTGCTCGATCCGGGAGACCGGCGGTATTTGCAGGAGGCCGGAGATTTGATCGCGGTCTTCCAAGAACACGCGGGCCGGACGCGCGCCGAGCTTGAGCAAACCTTGCTGGAATACGTCGGCACAGGCACGGACTACCGGATCATGCGCGGGCTGATCAAGCTCTTGACGGATCGCTGCGAGTTCGAGATCGGCAGCGAGATCGAACCGGCGGAGATTCGTCGCGCGTTGTTCCTCAAAGCGCGCGAACTGCACCCGCTGGCCGGCGCGCGCGGAGAAGCGGCGCGGGCAGAAGTCTTAACGGCGGTCGGCACGGAGCTGCAACGCGCGCCCGAATCTCTAGTCGAAAATCTATACGCCGATCTGCCGAAGAATCAGAAGCTGATCGAATTTGCCGAATTGACGGCGGAAGAGTTGCTGCATCTCTACAATCTCGCGCAAGCGCAGGCGCTTCTTTATCGCAGCTTGGAGATGCGCCTCTGGATCGCGCCGCAAGCGCCGGAGGGCTACCGCGAACTCTTCGGCGCGATCAAATCTTTCCGGCTGATTCACACGATCAACGGGACCAACGAGACGGGTTATGAAATACGACTCGACGGCCCTGTGTCGCTCTTCCAACGCTCGCAAAAGTACGGCGTCCAGATGGCGGTCTTCCTGCCCGCGCTTCTGCTCTGCCGCCACTGGCGAATGCGCGCCGAAATCGCCGCCGGCAAGCCCGGCCAACCGCGCCGCAATCTTTTTTTTGAACTCGACAACGAGACGCACACACTCCGCTCGCATTATGAGAACATCCAGCCCTACGAAAATCCCATCATCGACAAACTCGCCGCCGCATGGGCCAAACGCGAACGCCCTTGGTCCCTCGAACCGAGCCGCGAAGTGATCGACCTCGGCGGCACGAGCGCCTTTATCCCCGACTACGTTTTGTCGCACCCCGACGGTCGCCAAGTCTTCCTCGAAATCCTCGGCTTCTGGACCGACCAACACCTCAAAGCCCGCGTCGCCGAACTGGAGCGCGCCGGCTTCCGCGACTTCCTCCTCGCCGCATGGGAAGAACTCCGCGGTAGCCGCGACCCGCTCACACAGATTCCGCCCCACACCATCATCTTCAAGACGAGCCTCGATCCAACAGCGGTCGAATTAGCGCTTGAAAGATTGAATAGCTGAGAAGATAAAATTTTAAGCGTGCGCCTCGCTGGGAGCGCGGGCATCCTGCCCGCCGTGAGCGCGCCAGCGCGAATAATAGACGCGCTCTCACGCGACGTTGAGTGTCGGCGAGGGTCGTTAGCTCGCTGGCGCGAGCTTGCGGGCAAGATGCCCGCGCTCCCAGCGAGAGGTCAGTGGGTGCGTTCCGAGGTTGAGTGCTAGGAGGCGGGCGAGGAGGTCTTCGTCTGGGAGGTCGGGGGGCCAGCCGTAGGCGGTGGCGACCGCTGTGTCGAGGCGGCGGTGTGCGAGGTCGAGCCATGTGGGACGACCGTTGTAGAGGTTGGTGAGGGTGCGCTTGGCGAGTTGTTGGGCGGCGTCGGCGTCGCGGGGGACGAGGCGCGGGTAGCGGACGATGCCGAATCCGTCGGCGTCGGCGTTGTGGAGGTAGCGCGCCCACGGCCCTGACGCTGTGCCGGGAAATTCCAAGATTTCCTCGCGCGTCCATTCGGGCGGGTTGAGCCAACGCTGGCGCAGCGCGTCAAGCTCGCGCGCGGCGTCGGCGATGGCGATTTGCTGTGCAGGCGTGGCGTCCGGGAAGGGAAATGTCTCGAAGCAGGTGGTCGGCGTGTAGCGCGGGCGTGTTTCGAGACGTGTGCCTAACTTCAACGCCCAAACTTCGTGCAGGCGCGAGTGCAGGACGCCGAAGAAGTAATCGTCGGAGCGGACGAAAACGATCAACTGGCAGTCTGAATAACTGGGAGCTTCCAACCAAACGAACAGCCTATGCTTTGAAACTCTTGGCGTTGCGATGAATCTTGAAACCTTCTGGATTGCAGCGTTCATTTCAGGGCGAGGGTTCCAATGCAGCCACCACCCTTCACGCGCTTTTGCTTGGTTTGCCTTCTGTCGCTCTGGCTTAACGCTCAAAGTTATGCGTTCAAATGGATCGGAATACAGAGACGCTTCAGCCAAAAGTCGCCGGTCGCCAAAATCAATAACCCACACGTGGCGATTCCGTCGCGTGACATCCAGTCCATTAACATATGGAAAGAGGACATCACTATTAGGCTTTCCGTGAGGATTGCCACTATCTTTCAGAAATCGCAACGCTTGTGTGTCGTCAATATCAAACTGCCCACGCTTGATAGCGCCCTGAAATGAAATGCCAATGTTAGTCGGTAACTGCACGGCCTTCGTAATATCAATTCCTGCAGTCAGATTCGAGTTGATGCTGGCGACTTCCTTCCCGTCAAAAATCTTTTGCTTTTCTGAGCCGTCATCAAATCCAACTATTGAAATGTGAACATTTGCTCCATTCAAAATCCAATCGCGGTCAGACTCGGCGAAGAAGATGTCACCGCTTTCTTTGATCCGCTTCAAAACGTTCCGGTTCGTGCCACCTCTGATGCCTTGTGTCGCAAGCAACCCGGCGCGCTTACATTTACCTTGCTCAATTGCCTGACGAGCTTTCTCGAAAAAGTAACAAACTAAATCTGGCTTGCCTCCAAGTCGCGCTTGATAAACCTTAGCGAGAGCCGAAACATAGTCCTCGCCGAGTTCTCCGGCCATGAATCGATTGCCAAGAAACGGCGGGTTGCCGACGATGAAATCGACCGCCGGCCAGTCGGGTTCGCGCGGGTTGTGCGGGTCTGTGTGGTCGAGGATCGCGTCGTGGTTTTGGAAGTTGTCCATGCGGCGCAGGATCGGCTCTGTCGGCGTGCCGTAGCCGTTGGCCTGAATCCATTGGAGGTAGCCGATCCAGAGCGTCGTCTGCGCCAAGTCGAAAGCGTAAGGGTTGATCTCGATGCCGTAGAATTGCCACGGCCCGACGAGCGGCAGAAAACTGCCCAGCCTGCGCTCGTTCGCATAGACCAAGACTTCCTTCTCCAAATCTTTCAGCTTCTGCAAAGTCACGTACAGGAAATTGCCCGACCCGCACGCCGGATCGAGGACTGTCACTTCCGCCAGCCGCTCATGAAATTGCCGCCACCGCGCGCGGGCTTCGCCGTGCGCCTTCTTCTTCGCCGCGTCGGTCAAAGGTTTTTCCTTGCCGGTCGGCGCGGCCTTGCCCGTCGCCAATAGATTCTCGATGGCCCCTTTGGTTTCCTCCCACTCGCGCCGCAACGGGCGTAAGACGACCGGCTCGATCAACGTCTCGATGTCTTCGCGGCTTGTGTACTGCGCGCCCAACTGCGCGCGCTTCGCCGGATCAAGCCCGCGCTCGAACAGCGTCCCGAAGATCGACGGATCGACCGCGCCCCAATCCAGCCGCGCCGCCGCCTGCACGTGCCTGATCTCTTCCGCCGTCAGCGGCAAGACGGGGCTCTCCGTGAACAAATTGCCGTTAAAGTGCCGGATCGTTTCAAGGCCGAAATCGCCGCCCGCCGCCATCGCGTCGAACAACTGCCCGATCAGCTTCGCGAAATGCTCCGGGCCGCGCGCCTTCTCCACGATCTGGCTGAACAATTGGCGCGGCAACAGCCCCACGTCTTCCGCAAACAAGCAGAACACGATCCGATCCAGAAATCGCGCCACCGCCGTCGGCTCTAAGCCGCGCTCGCGCAAGCCCTGTGCAACGCCCGCCAGCCGCTCGGCCACTTCCGCCGTGATCGATTCGCTCGTCGTTTCAGGACGCAGTTTCTCCGGCTCGTGAAAAAGCCGGCGCATGATCTCGATGTGGCGCGTCGCGTCGAGTTGGGCCAGCGGGATGTCGTAAACCTTATTCGCCGTCGCCGTGAAGTTGGTGTGGATCATAATCCGCTCCATGTCGCACACGACCAATAGCGGCGGATTCTCCAACGCCTCGCGGTACTGCAACAATTGATCGTAAGCCGCCCGCAGGTTCTTGTGCTTGCCCTTATACTCCCAGCCGAAGAAGCCACGCTTCCACACGTCGGCCCAACCCTGTCCGCCGCCGTGCTTCGCCGCGCCCCGCTCGAACGTGAACCACTCACCCGACGCATCCGCCTCCGCCGGCTTCGGATGCTCGAACAACTCGCACAGATCGAGAAAATGCTGCTGCGAGGCCGAGCGCTCCGTCAACTCAACCCTGCGCCACTTAGCGATGAACTCCGCAATGTGCATAAATTTTCTCGCGACGTGAAGATCAAACAGAAGCTCAGTCACTAATACTTCAAGACCCGCCGCCACGCAACCGACCGAAGCGCGTCGCTCCTCGCTGGGAGCGCAGGCATCCTTGCCTGCCAAGCTCGCGCCAGCGAGCTAACCGACTCGCCCTTTCACTCAACGTCGCGTGATCGCGCACGATCCGTTCGCGCTCTCGCGCTCATGGCAGGCAGGGATGCCTGCGCTCCCGGCAAAGAGTAAGTTCTGGTCTTTTAGGCGTGAGGATCGATGAGGGCTTTGATGGCTTGGCCGGTGGCGACGGCGGTTAAGGCTTCGTTCGCTTGGGCGAGGCCGTAGCGTTCGAGTTTGAGGCGCGTCCACGGGGCGGAGCGGGCTGCGTCGGCCATGATTTGCGCGCCGCGATAGAAATGGGAGAAGTCCGATCCCCAGCAGGCCCGGAGGTCGAGGTGCTTGCGGTTGAGATCGAGGTGCGGGTTGAAAGACGCTTCGCCGTGATCCGTGTATTGGCCGACGACGCAGACGCGGCCCGTGTCGCGCGTGAAGCGCATGGCTTCGACAACGGCGGCGGGTGCGCCGGTGGCTTCGATAGTCACGTCAGCGCCGCGCTTGTCAGTGTGATCGATGACCCACTGCCGGCGCTCGTCTTCGTTGTGCGTTTCGATGTTGAGAGTGTCGCTCGCGCCGACCGTGCGGGCGGCTTGCAGCCGGTTCTCTGGCGCGCCGATGCAGAGGACTTTGAGCGCGCCGCGCAATAAAGCGAGGATGATCGCCGACAGCCCGACCGGGCCGCTGCCGAGGACGAGAACCGTGTCGCCGAGGTTGATCTCGGCGCGCTCGACGGCGTGCAGCGCCGTCGGCAGCGCGCAGCCGCCCGCCATGAAACGCTCGAACGAATCGCTCGCCAGACGGATGCAGCGCGTCGCCGGTTTGAGGTAAATCTTCTGCGCCCATCCGCCGCTGAGTCCATCCTTCATCCCATAGGTGATGCCATAAACTTTGCGTTCGGGACAGCGCGTCGAGGCTTTGGCGACGAGACAGTGCCAGCATTGATGGCAAGTGCGATGCACATCGAGAAACGTCACGGCGTCGCCTTCCTTGAACGGGCGTCCATTCACGTCGAACATCTGTCCGTGAATCTCGCTCAAGTGTCCGACAGAAACATGTCCGGGAATCAGCGGGTACGGCACGCCCGCGAGCCGCCCCGCTTGGAGATGCACGTCTGTGCCGCAGACCTCGCTGAGCGCGACATCAAGCAGCGCAGAGTTTCGTTCCAACGCCGGCTCCGGCAGTTCGCGCAGCTCAACCGGCGCGTGCGGCGCGGGGATGATGGCGGCAAGGACTTGAGACATATTTCCTGAAGAACGGCGATGCGCTTGTAAAAAATCGGCAACGACGGACGCGAAGAATATGAAAGGTGCGAAGATAACAAAGAAAGTTGCGTACCGGATTGACTATCAATTACTGATTCCGGGTTGAAGAGTTTTTGAGAGTTGCCATAAGGGAATTGATTACTTCTGACCGGAACTCTTCAAGTGCTTCGTCGTGTTTTCAGTGACGCTGAAGTTTGGAGAAACAAACTCCGTCGTGTCGGCGGAGCCTAAGAGATTATGTCCTGCGTTCTCCTCCGCCCCGCCCACTGCTGTCGGCTTAGTTTGCCGAGGCAACTCTTTCCCGACCGCTTCCGCCATTTCTTTGCTGACGAATAACCCGTTAATCATCAACCCGATCCCGATGAGGAACGGGATCACCCCGGCGATCCAGACTCGGCTGAGAATCTCGGCGTCGCCCGGAGGATTCTGGCCGCTCAGGATGATGCCCTGCATTAAGAAGAAGAGAAAGATCATTACCCCGAGGCCGACACACGAGGTGATAACGCCGGCTTTAATTTCGCTATAGCGCTTCACTTCGGGCGTCATGCCGCGTAAATGTTCAAGCTCTTGTTCGCGTTTCTTGCGCTCCCCTTCGGAGAGGAACATCTCGGCGACCCACGTCTTGCTCCAATCGAATTTTTCCTCCGGCTCGCGCAAAGAGACGGCTTGACGCACGGCCTGTAAATTTGCGCCGCACGATTTACAGAACTTCAATTCTTCGGTTTGGATAGCGCTGCACTGTGGACAGAACATTGTTGGACTCCTGTGACGTGTTTCCTCGAAATACGAAATTATAAGCTGAATGTTCTCACTAGAGCGGATTTTGATTCAGTGTACAGGATGAGCAGAGCTTACAGCGTTGCTATTATTGAAACCGCGTCCCGTACATCCGATCTGAAACCGCTCTATGAGCTTGAATTCTTCAGCGCGACGTTCGTCTTGATCGCCGCGCGCCGACGCTCACTCCGCACAGCAGGAAGATAGTGAACAGCGAGATTGCTGCGCCGTTGCGCGCCGCCGGAGCCATGTATCTCATCTCGACGCGATGGCGACCGGCGGGCAAGGCTACTCCGCGTAAGATAAAATTCGTCGCGTGAATCGGCGCGGACACGCCGTCCACGCGCGCCTCCCATCCCGGATAGTTCATCTCGCTGACGACGAGGACCGTCGCCGTCTCCGCCACAGTTTCAATAAGCAAACGATTCGCTTCATAAGTGACGAACCGCGCTTCCGCACCTTCAGGCACCGAGCCGCCGGGCAGAGCGGGCAGTTCATGAGGCGGAACTTCTAAGAGCGCGGTGCGGCGCGGATCAAAATCGCGCGCGCTTTCGCCGCGAATCCGCCGCAAGGCCTCTTCGCCGTCAACCGCTTCCGCCTGCGCGACGAGCCACGCGCGCGGCAACGCACGTTCGTTACGCAGCACGATCACGCCGTTTTCATCGAAAACCTTTGCCCAATGTGGCGCGCCTGTGCCGGGCAGGTTCGCCGTCTCCGTCAGGAGCGGCGTGCTGTGCGCCGCGCGCGAATCGTAAAGCGTCGCTTTCCACAACGCCAGCGACGCGCTCTGCGTCAGGTTCGTGAGTTCGATACGCTTGATGCGCGCCGTCTCATCGAGCGGCGTGCGCGACCAGAAGCGAAGCGATGGAAAATCTTCCCCGTTGTGCAAAGTGCTGTCGAAAATCGGAGCCAGCCCGTGCCGCACTGCGGCGCGCACGTCCGCGCGCTCATGCGCCCACTCGGCGGTGTCAATTCCGGCACGCAAAAGCCGCTCGATTACGCGACCGTCAACGGTTGTGAGGCGTAAGCGCGCGACCGGAGTTTCGTGCGGCACGGCGGCGGCATACGCCAGCGAAGTGACTAGCGCGAGGGTATCCGCATTCGCATTCTCGACGTTCAATGTCACGCTCCCACCCGGTCGCAGGCCGAGCGCGGCGTCGTGCCGGGCGAATCTCACGCCGTCGCGCTCGACGAAGGCTTCGTTTTCTGTGGTTCGGGCGAACGCCACGACGAACGTCGTGTTCAAGATGTCGAGTACATGCGACTGCGGCTCAAAGAGGGTCTGATTCGGCGGGAAGCCAGCGCGCGGCGTGAGCGAATCGAAGCCGACGCCGCCGAGCGCGCGGCTGTAGCGTTCAAGGATCAAAGGTTCGTAGCCTGCCACGTTATGCAAGCCGTAGAGCGCCGGCAAATTCGGCGGTTCGGCGCGCGGCTCATTCCGATAATGCTCGAAGAACAGACCTGTCCGCGAATAGATGCGATTCTGGTTTGGCGGAAAGTTTTGCAGAAAACGCAGGGACGCCGAGCGGTAGGCGAAGCGTGCGGCTGTTATTTCCGAGTGGGCCCACTGCCGATGCAGAGCGATGAACGGTTCGACGAAGCACGCCAGCGCGATGAGACCAGCGAAGAGTCCCGTTCGCCACGGCGTCGAAGCGATTTGTCGGAACTGCCACAGCGCAATGACGATGAGCAGCGTAAAGAGAATTTTCCAAAGCACGTAGCTGCTCTCCGGCAATCCGGTGAACGGCGAGGCCGCCGAGCTGGCCTCTCGCCCGACCGCCTGTCGCCAAACGACGGCGACGACGACGCTCAATGCTAAACATAAAGCGCCGATCAAGATTGGCATCCGTTTATGCGCCGCAAAGGTAGCGCCGTTCAGACGCTTTGACAGATCGCGCCGGATGAGCGCGTCCCAGCCGTAAGCTGCAAGGACGCTCGCGGCAAACGTCCACTCGAAGGCATGGCGCGACGGCACGCGAAACCCGTTAAAGATCGGCGTTTGATAAACCAAACGATAAAAAGGCGTGTTACTGCCGAGCATCAGCGCCCACGCGACGAAGGCGATTATGATCCAAAACAAAACGCGCTTGTCGCCGCGCTTGGTCATAAAAACGAAGACGGCCACCGCCGCCAGCAGCAGCGCCAGCGGCGCGACGTAAGCTGATACGTCAATCGCGTGGTGCAACGGCGCGATGACGCTCCGCGCGGCATCCGTGAAATTGTATGAGCCTTCGCTGAAAACTTCGTATGTCAAACGGCTGCGAACGCTGCGACGCACGGCACGCATCGTCTCAAGAATTTGAAATGCCGCTAATCCCGCCGCGAGCGCAACCCCTCCAACCGCAACAGCCAAAGGTCGCCATCTGCGCCACGCCCGCCACTTCCGATCCCTGCCTCCTTCCGCAGCCTCCGCCGTTATGACCGTGAACAAGGCATACGCCAGCGCGACCGAGCAGACGAAGACCATGCCTTGCCCGATCCCGCAGAGTATCGTCATCGCAAACGCTCCGGTCGCGCCCAGCAAACACAAAGCAAAGTTTCCTTTACCCGCGCGCTCAATCGCAATCAGCACGAGCGGCAGCCACATCACGGCGTTCGTCATAAAGCCGGCGTGGGCGAGGCCGCTTGCCATCATTCCGCCGTAAGCGAACGCGAGTCCGGCGAGGAGTGACGCCGCGCGGCTCCGGCCGATTTCGCGCGCGTAAGCGTAAGTGAAGGCGGGCGCGAGAAGGTATGGCGCGAGTACGTAAACCTGCTCCGCCAGATAGTCGGGCAGAAACAGGTAGCCCCACGTCAACGGATACCCGACCCCAAGTTGCGCCATTGACAACAACGGATAACCAGAGAGTACCAACGGCGTCCATAACGGAAGCGCGCCCTGACGAATTGTTTCCCACATAACCACGCGCAGCGGGTATGAATATGTGAGCGCGTCGCCCGTCACCAGAATCCAACCGCCGAAGACGGCGCGCCAGAAAAAGAGCGCGAAAAAGCCGACGATGATGGCGGCGACGGCGAAATCGTTACGCCGCGCCGACAGCCACCGTTCTTGAAATTTGATTTTCCCAGTCAACATTCTGTGTCGTCCGAGAGCGAAAACAAAGAACGCCTCGCGCGCGACCAAAGCGTGCGCGAGGCGTCGGTAACTTGCGCGCGGCACAGAAAGAACGAGCTGCCGCTATCCCGTGTCTGCCGCGCGGCTCGACGTTAGGTTAGACGACTTCAACCCCCAGCCGCACGGTTTGTGAGCCGTTGCTTTCAAACCAACAGATTCCTTCGCTGACAAGATCAAACTCTATGAAATAGCGTCCGCGCGGCGGCGGATTGATCGTCCCGGAATACGAAACTGTTTCGCCCGGACGAATTTTGCTCCCCGCGCCCGGCGTTAATTTGTGCCGCATGTAGTCGAGGTCAAGCAAAGTCCCTTCAGCGTTGAATAAGTGTACGCCAAGATGAACTGCGCCGGGCGCGGCGGTCGTCGGCAGCCAAACGTTCTCGCCGGTGTTGGCGATGACGGCGGAAAAAGCAAACGGCTGTCCTTCGCTGACGCGCGCGGCGGATAAATCAATCTTCAATTCTGCGCGCAGCCCTTCGCGGCGGCGGCTATCGAAGGCGGTGGCTTCGCCCTTGAAGAGAAAGAACGCGCGATGCTGAAGCATATAGTGGCGCGCGGCATCGGCGAACCAACGGTTTGGCTCGCCGCCCGCCAGATACTCTTCAAACTCGGCGAGCGAAATCAACAACGTCTTCGGATTAAAGACCGCAAGTTTCAGATCGGTGAATCCGACTGCTTGCGCCTGTCGCCAGATGTCGCCGATAACTACGTCGTCCTCCACGACGCGATACATTCGCATTTCATATTGCGATTGCGGTGCCTTGGAGTGTTCTGGGCCGGGTTCGGAGAAGGCCGCGATGCCGCCTTCGCACAGCACGCGCCCCAACTCGGCAAGAATTGTCGCCGCGTTCGGCACGTGATGAAAAGCATCGAGACAAATGATGCGGTCAACGCTCGCATCCGGCAAATCAATTTTGCGCCCGTCGAACTCCAAAAAGCGCGGCGCGGGTTGGTCGCCCACGATTGGCTGGCGGGCATACAATTCGCGCCCGACCTTGAGTACGGTCGGCGATACGTCGAGCGCGATCACGCTGCATCCCATCTGTGTCAGCAGGCGCGAAGACCAACACGTGCCGGCCCCGAAGTCGAGAACGCTCATCCCGGGAACGAGTTGTAAGCCCTGCACCAACTGCGCGAACGGGACGATCATCTCCGGCATTTCGCCGGCGTTGGCAAACGGTTTCGCCAGATAATAATTCCAGTCTTTGATGTTTCTGAAATACTCCTCAGCCGCTTCGCACAACTCTTCGACGCTCAACTGCGCGACGAGTCGGCGCACGTCAATCAAATTATCGTCCGCCGGCTTTTCGGCGCTGGCAGAAGCAGCGGTTGGCGGATCATTTCGCTGGACGCTCGTCGCCGGCAAAACGACGGCGACGGCAGCTTCGCCGCGGATGTGCCTCTTCAAGTCGCGGCCTCGCCTCTTGATAAAGTTGAGCATGTGGGAATCTCACAGTACTCGACACTCGCACGCTGAGGTCGAACTGATATTCGGCTATGGAGCATTTCTACGACGCGAACGAATTATTTTACAACGCCATTCTTTTGTTTGCGACAGGATTAGCTGCCTATAGATTTCAAGAAAAACATTTAGACAGGATGCACAGGTTTGACAGGAGGAATCAGAGAGCGGCCACTGAAACCCGCTTGTTTTCTTTGCTGCACCTTGTTCATCCTGTCAATCCTGTCTCTTTCTTTTGCTTGAATGCTATACCTATGAAATTCTCCCGGCGTGCGGTCATTCGACCGTGACGGACTTCGCCAAGTTGCGCGGTTGATCCACGTCGCAGCCGCGGCGCACCGCGATGTGGTAGGACAAAAGTTGGAGCGGGATGATCGCGAGGATCGGCGAGAGCAGATCGCTCGCGGGCGGTATCTCGATGACGTGATCGGAGACGGCGGCGGACATCTGGTCCCCTTCGGTCAGCACCGAGATGACGACGCCTTCGCGCGCTTTGACTTCAACGATGTTCGAGTGCGTCTTTTCATAGCGCAGTTCAGAAGCGTGATTGCCTTCCTCGCGCGGATTGACGACGACGACCGGGAGGCGTTCATCGATCAGGGCGTTGGGGCCGTGCTTCATCTCGCCCGCGGGATAGCCTTCGGCGTGGATGTAGGAAATCTCTTTGAGCTTAAGCGCGCCTTCGAGGGCAACGGGGAAGTTGATGCCGCGTCCCAAATAGAGAAAATCAGTCGCGCGGTGAAATTCGCGGGCCAGTTCTTCGAGCGAGTCTGATTCACTTAAGAGATGTTCGATCTTGACGGGCAGTTCGGCGAGTTCTTGCGCGTGATGCTTGGCTGCATCGGACGAGAGCGCGCCGCGCAGTTGGCCGAAGTAGAGCGCGAAGAGGTAGAGCGCAGTCATTTGCGCGGTGAAAGCCTTCGTCGAGGCGACGCCGATTTCCGGGCCGGCGTGCGTCAGGATCGTGCCGTCACTCTCGCGCGTGATCATCGAGCCTTGCACGTTGCAGACGGCGAGAATTTTCGCGCCGCGCTCTTTGGCTTCACGCAGGGCGGCGATGGTATCAGCAGTCTCACCCGATTGCGAGATGACGACGAGCAGAGTTTTTTCGTCGATCACCGGATCGCGGTAGCGAAACTCCGAAGCGTAATCGACTTCGACGGAGACGCGCGCGAGTGCTTCGATCATGTACTTGCCGGCCAGCCCCGCGTGCCAACTGGTCCCGCAGGCGGCGATCATCACGCGGTCGAAACTTTTGAACTCGGCTTCGGTGATGTTCATCTCGTCGAGATAAACTCGGCCCGTGTCTAAAGAGATGCGGCCCTGCACGGTGTCACGGACGGCGCGCGGTTGCTCGTAGATTTCCTTGAGCATGAAATGTTTGAAGCCGCCCTTCTCCGCCATGATCGGGTCCCAAGTGATCCGCTGCTGCTGCGGCTCGCGCAAGTTGCCCTCGAAGTCCGTGACGCGCACGGATTCTTTGGTTAGCACGGCGATTTCGCCGTCGCCCAAGAAAAAGACATCGCGCGTGTGTTGGAGGATCGGCGGGATGTCGGAAGCGACGAAGTACTCGCCGTCGCCCATGCCGATGACGACGGGCGGGCCTTGCCGGACGGCGATGATCGTGTCCGGCTCTTCGGTCGAGATGATCGAGAGCGCGAAGATACCGCGCAGATCGCGCACCGTCCGCAGCACCGCTTTTTCAAGAGAATCTTCCTCACGAAGATATTCTTCGATGAGGTGCGCGATCACTTCCGTGTCGGTCTCGGTGACGAAGCGATGATCGCTCACGCGCAGTCGATCCTTGAGTTGAAGATAATTTTCGATGATGCCGTTGTGAACGACGACGACGCGGCCCGTGCAGTCGCGGTGCGGGTGCGCGTTCTCTTCGGTCGGACGCCCGTGCGTGGCCCAGCGCGTGTGGCCGATGCCGTAAGTTCCGTCGAGCGGTTTGAGGCGCAAAGCCTCTTCCAAGTTGCGGAGTTTGCCTTCAGCTCGACGGATGTCGAGGTGTTGATCTTCATTAATGACGGCGATGCCCGCCGAATCATAACCGCGATATTCGAGCTTCCGCAGCCCGTCGATAATGACAGGCACGACCTGTTTATTTCCCACGTAACCGACAATGCCACACATGCTTTGATTATCCTTTCAGGAGAGCCAAAAATCAGAAGATTCCTAGACGGTGAATCGTCAGTCGTAAATAATTTAATGCCGGCTTTTTCTATTTGCGATGACGATTCTGACAGCGCAACACTCACCTTTCGCCCGTCATGACGGTAGCGTCCCACTGGCATGGTTGTCGCCCGGCGGCTCTGACGGCGCGACTGGTGGCGGATTGTTTAGTCGCTTCTTGACGGTGGCCGGGACGCCGGCAACGAGCGTATCGGGCGGAATGTCTTTGGTGACGACCGAACCAGCGCCGGTGACGGAGCCTGCGCCGACGCGGACGGGCGCGACGAGCATCGTGTCCGATCCGATCTTGACTCCGTCTTCGATAATGGTCGAGTGCTTATTCTTGCCGTCGTAGTTGCAAGTAATCGTCCCCGCGCCGATGTTAGTGCCATCGCCGATGGTCGCGTCGCCCAAGTAAGTCAAGTGCATCGACTTGGACTTGCGGCCCAAGCGCGATTTCTTCATCTCGACGAAGTTACCGACCATCGCCTGCTCTTCGAGTTGTGATTTCATCCGCAAATGCGCGAAGGGACCAACTATACAATGATCCGCGATCTCAGAGTCGGTAATGACGCAGTGATCTCTGATGTAAACGCCGCCGCCAATGCGTGAATTGGTGATGCGCGTCCCCGAACGAATTTCGCAGCCTTCGCCGATGACCGTGCTGCCTTCGATGGAGACGCCGGGATAGATGATGGTGTCGTTGCCGATCTTCGCTTCTGGGCTGATGTAAGTATGTGTCGGATCGATGATCGTCACGCCACCGTCGAGCATCAAGCGGCGCAGCGTCCGCAGGCGCAGGATGCGCTCGAACTCGGCCAGTTCGACGCGCGTGTTGATGCCGGAGACTTCGCGCGCGTCGGCGTGCAGAAAAACGCTCACATCCGCACCGTCGGCACGCAGGATGCCGGGAACGTCTGTCAGGTAAAACTCTCCCTGCGCGTTGGCGGGCTGTACTCGTGCGAGGGCGGGGAAGAGTATGCGGGTCTCGAAACAATAAATGCCGGCGTTGATTTCGTTGACCTGTCGTTCTTCGGGCGTCGCATCTTTCTGTTCGACGATCCGCTCAAAGCGATTCTCGTTATCGCGGATGATGCGCCCGTAGCCAGACGGATCGTCGAGCCGGACGCTCAAGAGCGTGCAAGCCGCGCCGTAGCCGCGATGCGTGCGGTGCTGTTGAACCAGCGCGCCCAGCGTATCGTGGCGGACGAGCGGCACATCGCCGGAGAGGACCAAGAGCGTTGAGTCGGCGTCGTGCAACGCTTCGCGGGCGGCCATCACGGCGTCGCCTGTGCCGCGCTGCTCAGTTTGCTTGATGAAGACTGCGCCGCTTTCGCCGAGTTCGGCGCGCACCGCCGCTTCGACCTCTTCCGCTTGATGGCCGACGATAACATACACAGGGCGCGATTCTTTCATCAACGCCGCCGCCACTGCACAGACATGCGCGATGAGCGGTCGCCCGCCGAGTTGGTGCAGCACTTTGGCCGTGCGCGAGCGCATCCGCGTGCCGAGTCCGGCGGCGAGGATCAGCACGTCGAGGCGCGAGCTGTTCGTCGTAAGCTGAGACTGTTTTTCCATAGAATTTAATACTGAGCTGTCACCGCTTGGCGCGAGCGTGCCTGTTCATAGCAGGCGACGATTACGCGCGCCAGTTTATCAGGACTGTGGCGCACCTTCTCGCCTTCGTCGAGCAGGTCGGCGCGGACGATCTCCGTCTCGCCCCCGTAGGTTTCTTCGAGCAGGTGATCGGTCAGACCGATCTGCTGTGCGCCTTCGAGGGCGTAACGCTCGGCCTGCTCGTCGCTGATGATGCGGTGGTTGACGATCACGAAGTCGAAGTCGATCTCCGGTGCGTATTCCTTGACGGTCTCGATATGTTGTCGCGCGGAGTAGCCGTCGGTCTCGCCGGGCTGCGTCATTAAGTTGCAGATGAAAATCTTGATCGCGTCCGCCGCGCCGATGCACTGGGCCACACGTGAGACCAACAGATTCGGCAAGATGCTCGTGTAGAGCGAGCCGGGGCCGACGGTGATCACGTCCGCCGCGCGCAAGGCCGCCAGCGCTTCGGGTAGCGGCAAGCAGTGTTCCGGCTCCAGACGCAGGCGACGGATCGGCGAGCGCGCCGCAGTGATGCGCGTCTCGCCCAAGACCATCTCGCCGTCTTCCATTTCGGCGACGAGGCGCACGTCGTTGATCGTGGCTGGATAGATGCGCCCTTTGCTCGCGAGAACTTCTGAAGAGAGGCGGACGGCCTCGACGAAATCGCCGGTCACGTGCGTCAGCGCGGCAAGGAACAGATTCCCGAAGCTGTGGCCGCTCAATTGGCCGTCGCCGCCGAAGCGATAACGAAAAAGCCGCGCCAGCAGTGTGGAATCTTCTGAAAGCGCGACCATGCAGTTGCGGATGTCGCCGGGCGGGAGTATCTGCAACTCTTCGCG
>JALZKK010000193.1 GCA_030859285.1 Acidobacteriota bacterium
TCCGGCCCGACGTGGGGCCAACGGCAGCCAGTTGCGAAGTCAAACCGCTTTGGGAAATGGGCAACGCCGCGAGCAACCTGCCGAGATCGTAACGTTCGAGCGTCGCTTCAATCGTTCCGGTATTAGCCTCTGTCAACGGCAAGTTCAACGCAAACTGAATCTGCCCGCCGTCCGCCGCCGCAACGAGCCGCCCGTCGGGAATCCTGACTTCGTTTGGCGTCGTCTGAATCGACGCGGTGAGCGCGCCGAGATCGCGACCATTCGCGGCGAGCGAGCCGAGCGACACGCGACCGTTCACCGAAGGCGCGTCGAGACTGCCCCGCACCGTGCCGTCGAAATTGAGATTGCCCGCCAACTCAATCCCGTAAGCCTCAAACGTCTCTTCCAGATCGCCGAGCAGACCGGAGTTGACCGCGATGCGCTGCAACTCCGCCGCGTCGGTCGAAGCGAGATTGACTTGCAGATTCGAGTCGCCCGCGAACGAGAATTGCCCTGTCGCGTTTAACTCTGTCGCACCCGCCCGGAGATTCGCGCGCTCGACTGCAAACTGTCCGCGCTCTGCGCGCACGACGAGATCGCCATTGACCGGCGTGCGCCCGCTCGCTTCGTTGCCGGTCTCGCCGTCGAACCGCGTGTTGAGCGTGCCGCTCGCAAGTTCGACGTTGGTCCCCGGAAAGCTCAGGTTGATTGTCCCCGTCGCCGCGCCCGTGACGGGGACGCTATTGCCGGTCGCGAGCGCGAGCAGTTTTCCGACATCGAGATCGGTGAAACTCGCGTCGATGCGCGAAGCACCGCCGCGCGCAGTGCTGATCACAGCATCGCCCTGCGCGCGCCCGTTCATCGCTTCGGCGACGAAATTATTCAATTGAATCTGGCTGCTCGTCGCCACGACTTGCGCGCGCGCCGAGCCGAGCGGAATGTCGCCCAACACACCGCCGCCCAAACTCAAATCCGCACTTGCGCGATAACGTCCCGAAGGCTCGACGACAAAAGTAGGCCGCGCAAGTCTCACGTTCTCGACGCGACCGGGGCCAAGTTCCGCGTTGCCGGTCTCGAACGCGATCGTGCCGACGTTGAGATCGCCCGTCGATCCTTCGATGCGCCCGCTCTCGAAAATCGCCAAACGCACGCCGGCCACGTTGATGCTGCCGAGTTGCGCGCCCGCGATTGTGCCGCCGTTCACGCGCGCGTTGTTGACCACAACGTTCGTCACACCGCCGCGATTCACCGCTGTGATGTCGCTCGCGTTGACGCCGTTCACGCGCGTCCCTTCGGCCTGCACTGCGCCAGCGCTCAAAGATGCGGCCGAAGCGTCAAAGCCATTCTCACCTTGCTGGCTGAAGCGCACGCCGGAGACTTGCGCGCCGCTCACTCTTACGGACTGAGTGGAGACGTTCGACGCAGTTGCGCGTTGCGCGCTGCCCGACAATTGACCGTCGCGAAACTCGGCCAGCGCATCGTCGATGAACAATCCCGCGATGCTCGTCGAGCCTTGCCGCGCTGAAGCCGCGCGCAAGTCGCCGAGAAAACGAAAATCAGTCCCCGTTCCCTTTACTCCGCCCTGCGCTTGCACGAGGTTCAGACGAAAATCGCCCGCCGTCAAAAGCTCCGCCACCGCGCTGCCTTGCGCTTCGTAACCTGTCCCCTCGCCGCGCGCGCGCGCTGTCACGTTTAGATTCTTCAGACGAATGTTGTCTGCCGCCAGCGCGTCCGAAATGATCTGCCCTTCGACTTGATACTGGTCCCCCTCGCCCTTCACCGTCCCCGTAAATTGCCCCGCGCCGCGCAAGGCAGCTTCAGTCTGAAACGTCTCGGAGATTTGTGTGAGATTGACATTCGACGTGACTTGCAACTGGTAACGCAGAGCGCGCCAATCGTCTAACGTTCCTTGCAACTGCGCCTCGGCGACGGGCGAGCGCAAAACAAGTGATTGAATCTCGGCCCGCGTTTGATCGACGCGCGCGCGCGCTTCGATGTCGATGTTGTTGATGGGCCGCCCGTCGTAAGTGAACGTCGAATCCGAGAGCGACAACATGATCTGATTCATGCGGCTCTCGGCGGGCGCACTGGGATCATCTGGCTGCACAGTTGCTTTGATGTTCCGCGCCGCGCCGGAAATCTCGTGCCGTTCGTCGCCGTAATGCACGATGCTGTTTTTCAATTCAACTTGCGCGGTCGAGTAAGAAAAGAGGATGCGGCTATTCGGATCGGGCGGCGGCAGATGCAGGTTGCGGAAATTCGAGCGGCCCTGTTCGTCGAAGGCGACCCACAGTTCGAGACCATCGATCACTAACTTTGCGAGATTGACGTTGCGGCGCAGATTCAGCGCGTAGAGGTCTTCAATGCGGACAGTGGCTTCCAGCCGGTCGATCTGTCCGAGTTTCTCGCCGGTTTCCGCGTCATACAACTCCACGCCCTGCATCACGACCGTGCGCGCGCCAAACTCTGTGTGAAACTCTTCGATCTCCGCACGGATGCCATACTGCGCGAGCGTCCCCACGATCTGATTCGCGATCAGATTATCAATCTGCCCCGTGCGATACATGAAAAAGCCGACGAGCAACACCGACAAAATGCTCGCGACGAGCGCAATGCCCGTCCACATCGCATTCCGCCGGTTGACCACGCGCCGCCAACGCCGCCGCTCGGCGGGAGTCGCAGCGGCAGCAGTCGGCGCACCCTCGCTCGCCCCTTCGCTCGTCGGCGCAACAGGCGGCTCTCGCTCGCCCGTCTCCTCAGGTGATGTCCGGCGGGAACGCTCGTCCCGGTCGTCAACAGGCATAAACTTTCGTCACCGCAATGGCGTGCGAATCGTCAACGTCAACTGGCAATGAGGGGAGCCTAAAACGAATGATGAATGCGAAATGATGAATGATGAATATAGCGACAGAGCCTCGTGATATTCATCATTCATCATTTCGCATTCATCGTTTCTTTCGCCGGTGCGCCGAGCGGCACGTTGCCGACGACTTCCAAGTCGAAGCCTTCGAGCGCGGTGACTTTCGGCGGGTGGTTCGTCAGCAAGAGGATACGGCGCAATCCGAGTTCGTGCAGGATTTGCGCGCCGACGCCGTAATCGCGATTCGCGCCGTAGCCCGTCACGACGCTCGCTTCCTCGAAGCCGATCCCGCGCTCGCGCATCAAGGCGTAAGTGCCGAGTTGATGCAACAGATCAAGCCCGTGTTCCCGCTGCTTCAAATAGAGGATGACACCGCGCCCCGCCGCCGCGATTTTTTCGAGCGCCGTCTGAAGTTGAAAGCCCGTGTCGTCCAAAGTTGAGCCGAATACATCGCCCGTCACGTTCTCCGTATGGACGCGCACCAGCACCGGCTCCGTCTCACTGCCGCTCACGTCGCCCATCACCATCGCCAAGTGGACTTCCGAATTGACCACATTCTCAAACGCGATAGCGCGGAACATTCCATAGACCGTCGGCATTTGGGTCTCGACCGCACGCCTGACCAAAGTTTCTTTGCGAATCCGATAGCGCACGAGATCGGCCACCGAGACGATCTTCAAAGCGTGCTGCTCCGCAAACTCCCGCAGTTCCGGCAAACGCGCCATCGTCCCGTCCGGGTTCATGATCTCGCAGATCACGCCCGCCGGATACAGCCCCGCGATCCGCGCCAGATCGACGCTCGCCTCCGTCTGGCCGGGCCGCACCAGCACGCCGCCTTTGCGCGCCCTGAGCGGAAAAATGTGTCCGGGCCGCGCCAGATCGGACGGCTTCGTTTTCGCATCGACGGCGGTCAAAATCGTCATCGCCCGGTCCGCCGCCGAGATGCCCGTCGTCACCCCTTTGCGCGCCTCAATCGACACCGTAAACGCCGTCCCCAAAAACGAAGTGT
>JALZKK010000394.1 GCA_030859285.1 Acidobacteriota bacterium
GCGTAGGTGTTCTCTCTCCGCCAGTCGTCAAGCGCGCTGACTTTGAAAACTTTCTGATTTTTCGCCGTCCGGCTCAGGCGGAAGGCTTTGGCGTCGCCAACTAAGGAATAAGTCGCTCCCGTCGCTAACACGTCCGCGGAGTTGCCTCTGGCTCTAATGACGCTGGCTTTCAAGCCCAGTTCACTCAGCCCCATTGCCAGCAGGATGTCGCAATACTTTGCCCACAACTTCTCCTGCGAAGAGTCATGATCGAAAGCCTCTGGAATGGCCCCGCACTCAAGGAGCGCTTCAACCAACTGCTCACGCGAGAATTGCAGAACGCGCTTCTCAAGCTCATCGAACGCGCCCGTCGTCTTGGCTAACTCATCAACAAATTTGAGGACGCGGCTTCTGACAGTCAGCATCTTCGATAGCTTTCCTCCGGGCTTACATCGACAAGCTAAGGCTTCCCCAGCTCTGCTCTAGCTAAATGTCTTCATGCCTACCGCCACAGTGGGGATTGAGAAGCAGCCCGCATTATATTGTCACGAAGAAGGGTGTCAAGAAATGACCTCTCTTTGTGCCGGAAGAGCGCGAAAGGCGCAGCGGTTGGGAGGAGGGCGAAATCGCCCCAGCACGGCGGCTTAACTGGCTGAAAGACATAGACATCGGCGAAAAAAATAGTTTTTGACCGCTTCCTTGTTTTCTGCTACATTGCGAGTCTTAGATTTCCAACCTTGAGACAATCCACGACGAAGCGGGCGCAGGTCGCAGGCAATCAAACGCACAGATCGGGGAGGCAGGAGACCGGAAGTTGACGACGGCCATCGAACAGACGCTCGAAACCTACGGCATTGAGAATTGGGGGGCCGGCTACTTCAGCATCAACCGGAAGGGCCATCTCGTCGTGCATCCTTCCGAGTCGGACACTAAATCTGCCGCCGATGTGAAAGAGGTCATTGACGATCTCGCCAAGCGCGGCATTGACACGCCTGTCCTCTTGCGTTTTCCGCAACTCGTCACCGCGCAAATCCGCAAACTCCAGCGCGCCTTCCGCAACTCGATCCGCGAATTTGAGTATCAAGGCGCGCATCTGTGCGTCTATCCAATGAAGGTCAATCAGCAACGCGCGGTCGTCGAAGAGTATTTGCGCGAAGGCTCGCGTTATGACTTCGGCCTCGAAGCCGGCTCGAAAGCGGAACTATACGCCGCGCTCGCGCTCGAACAGTCGGCGGATAGTCTGCTGGTCTTGAACGGTTTCAAGGACGAAGAGTTTATCGAGTTGGCCTTCGCTGGTGCGCGCGCCGGCAAGCGTGTCGTGATCGTGATCGAGAAGATGAGCGAACTGGGCCACATTCTGCGCGTTGCCGAACGTTACGAGGGCGGCGATCTGCCGATAGTCGGTTTGCGCGTCAAGCTCTACTCGAAGGGATCGGGCCGCTGGGAAAAGTCGGGCGGCGAGGCGTCGAAGTTCGGTTTAACGACGACTGAAATGTTGGAAGTGATCCATCGGTTACAGGATGAAGGCCGCATCGACATGCTGCGTCTCCTGCACTTTCACATCGGCTCGCAACTGACCGACATCAAACGCATCAAGAACGCGATGAAAGAAGCGGCGCGCGTCTATGCCAAGTTTTATCAGATGAAAGTGCCGATTGAATTCTTGGATGTCGGCGGCGGCATGGCGGTCGATTATGATGGCTCGAAGACGGCCTTCGACTCTTCGGCCAACTACAACGCGCAAGAGTTCGCCAACGACGTGATCTACACGATCAAGACGGTCTGCGACGACGAGAACGTGCCGCACCCGACCGTCATCCAAGAGTCGGGCCGCTACATCAGCGCGTATCACGCAATTCTCGTCACCAATGTGCAGGAAGAGATCGAGACGGTCGTCGAAGACAGCCATCAACCAATTGAGATCGACAACGACGATCCGCAAGTCGTCACCGAGTTAGGCGATCTGCGCGAGACGATCAGCGTCAAAAATTATCGCGAGTATTACCACGACGCGCTCGAACACCGCGACACGCTGTTCACAATCTTCAACCTCGGATTGATTTCTCTGGAAGACCGCGCCAAAGGCGAAGTGCTGTTCTGGGACGTCTGCGAACGCGCCGACAAGTACGCGCAGCAAGCCGATTACGTCTCTGAAGAGTTCGACGAATTGCGCCGCCTCTCGCGCGCGAAATACTTGACCAACTTTTCGGTCTTCCGCTCCGCGCCGGATCACTGGGCACTCGATCAATTGTTCCCGATTATTCCGATCCACCGCTTGAACAAAAAGCCGACTGCTTACGCCACGCTCTGCGATGTGACGTGCGATTCGGACGGCATCGTGGACAAGTTCGTTGACCTGCACGATGTCAAGCAAGTCTTAGAGCTGCACCCGCTCATCGAAGGCGAGCCGTACTACATCGCCTTCATGCTGGTCGGCGCGTATCAAGAGGTGATGGGCAATAACCACAACCTCTTCGGCATCCCGCACGAAGCGCAAATTTACATCGACGAGGACGGCTACCTGATCAAGAAAGTGATTCGCGGCACGACCGTCGGCGAGGCAGTCGAGAGCGCGCGCTACGAACGCGGCCAACTGCACGACGGCTTTCGCCGCCAAGTCGCCCAGCGCGTCAAGCGCGGCGACCTCACCGAAGCCGAAGGCACGCAACTCGTCGAACTTTACGAATCGAAGCTCGGCGCTTACACGTATCTGTCCGTCAACGGGAAAAAGGAGAAATGATGAATGCGGAATGATGAATGAAATGCAGTTCCGTCCGTGTATTCATCATTCATCATTTCGCACTCATCATTTGATTAAACTATGGTGACTCAACGTAAACCGCGTGCCTCGAAATATCTGACCGTGCCGACGAGGCCGGTGCAGGTGGACCGGGATCGGTCAGTGGCCGGGCTGTTGGAAAAGATGGAAGGCACGGGCTTCGGCGGGCGGCAATTGGCGGAAGCGCATCGCATCTGGCTCGACATGCTCGGCGATAATACGACGATCTTCGTCGCGGCTTCGGGCGCGCTGATCCCGGCGGGGATGCGCCGGCTGCTAGCTTACGTGATCAAGAATCGCTTCGTTGACGTGCTGATCTGTTCGGGGTCTATGCTTTTCCATGATCTGCACGAGACGCTCGGACGCCTGCATTACCAAGCGCACCCGTTTATGACCGATGCCGAATTAGAGTCCGCGCAGATCGGGCGAATGCTCGACGTGCTGGTGAACGAGGAAGAATACCGCGAGGCCGAAGAGTGGGTCGGACAATTCACGAACCAGATGGACCAGACGCGGCCTTACTCGACGCGCGAATTTTTGCATCTGCTAGGCCGCGAGTTGGCCGAGATCGCGACCGACGACGGCCTGCTCACTTCCGCTTACAAGTCGCGCGTCCCCATCTTCTGCCCGACCATCGCCGACAGCTCGATCAGCATCGGCATCGCCACCTCGCGCTTCGAAAAAAAGAACAATTTTACATTCGATCTCATTCAAGACGTTCTCGATCTGACGCAGATTGCGGCGCGGGCGCGCACGAGCGGCGTCATCAATCTCGGCGGCGGCACCTCGCGCAGTTTCCTGCACCAGATGGAAGTCGCCACCAACATGGTCAAAGTCCCGGCGCGCGGACACAAATACGCGATCCAAATTTCGACCGATGCGCCGCACCCCGGCGGGCGCAGTTCAGGCACGCTGACCGACGAATCGCTCGTCTATGGCAAGCTGGCGCGCGGGGCCATGTCGGCCTACGTCAACTGCGACGCCACCATCGCGCTCCCGATCCTGATCACTTCGCTCTCGCAAACCGCCGCCAAATACATGAAAGGTCGCAAACGCCCCAACTTCATTTTCGCCGGACGCGAACTCTCCATCGAAGCAACATAAAAGCAGTGACGAGTGACAAGTGACGAGTTAAAGAAAAACTGTCTTTGTCTTCTGCTCGTCACTCGTCACTGCTGTTAAGCCACGCCAGCACGTCGTCGTCCGCCGGTCGCGCGCCGCCGATTACGCGGATGAAATAATCTTCGAGAGACATCAATTCGCCGTGCGCGCCGTTATCGCTCTCCGTGATCGAGATGCCGCGCCGCAATTCGTTCAGGGGACCAACGGCGACGAGCCGTCCGTCCGTGATGATCGCGATGTCGGTGCAGAGCCGCTCCACGATCTCCAAGACGTGCGACGTGAGGAAGACCGTGATCCCGCGCGCAGTCAGTTTCAATAGCAAGTCTTTCAACGTCCGCGACGCGAGCGCGTCCACGCCCTCAAACGGCTCATCCAAAAACAACGCTTCCGGTCGATGAATCAACGCGCACGCCAAAGATAACTTCTTCTTCATCCCGTGCGAGTATTCCACGACGAGCTTCTTCGGATCAGTGTCCAACTCCATCAACGCCAGCAACTCGCCCGCCCGCTCCGCAATCTCCTCGCGCTTGAGGCCATACATCCGCCCCGTAAACGCCAGCATCTCCGGCCCGGTCAAACGCTCAAACAAATTCAAATCCTCCGGCACGACCCCGATCCGCCGCTTCACCTCCAACGGCTCCCGCTTCAGATCGCGCCCCAACACGCGCACTTCCCCACTCGTCGGCGCAAGCAATCCCGTCAACATTTTAATCGTCGTTGATTTCCCCGCCCCGTTCGGCCCCAGAAAACCAAAGAACGATCCGCGCGCGACTCTCAGGTTAATGTGATCGACAGCGGTGAAATCACCGAAGCGACGAACGAGATTGACGGTCTCGATGGCGGGCGCGTGCAGGCTATCTGAAGTAGCGGTGGACATCTCTGCTTACGGCTGGCGCGTGTGTGAGACCGGATAGGCGACGATCAAAACGGCTTCTTCCCAAAGATTTTCGAGCAGGAATGTTTGCAACTCTGTGCAATACCGCAGTGCCTCATCGCGCTCCGCCCGCTTGCTCCAATTCATTGAGAAGTCACAGTAAACGACGCTTACTCTGTCGTCTATAATTTGGTTTGACTGGGAGAGGTAATATCCGCCGGTGTTCTCAAGCACGGTACACCCGCCGCGCAAGTAGGTGAACTCTTCGACGAGCCAAGATAACGTCTCTTGATAGGCAGCCTCATAGCGGACAGGAAGATAAACCTCAACGCGAATTCTTGGCGCGAAGCTCGGCAAGACGCTGCTTCCTCCATTCGGCGACATTCTTCAACCGGCGGCGAGATTCCGCATCGGAGACTTCCGCCTTCGGAGGCTTCTTCGTCATCGCAGCGCGCGGCACAACCTGATACTTATTTTTCATCTTTATCCTCCGGCTCGATTATCATACGAACGCGGCTTTCATATCAACCGATTGCCCCGCGCTCGGCTTTCAAATTGAGGGGATCGACGGCGATGAAGTCGCCGAAGCGGCGGACGAGATTGATAGTTTCAATCGCAGGGGCACTAGATAAAGACGAAGAATTTGCGTTCACACACCATTTGTAGGCGCGCGGCATTAAGCAGGTCAAGGCTCGCCGTGACTTCACGGCAGCAATTTATCGTAATCCGCGTGCGATCCGATCCAGAACCACACGACGCCTTCCGGCTTGTCTAAGCCTAACGCGCGGAAGTGTGCGCCGACACGAACCGACCACAAGCCGCCGATTTTCTTAAAGTGCAGCGACGGATGTTTCGGATCGGCTTTGAGCAATTCATAGTTCTTGTCGGCAAGCTCGCGGATTTCGGGCGGGAGTTGATGGTAGAGTGTCCAAAACTGCGGTGAAGCAAAGTGTTTCACAATGACTGACACTGCCCGGACTCAAACTCTTGTTCTGCCTGCTCGATCAAAGCATTCAGCCGCCCGGACTGAACATCTTGTTCAATTCGCCGGTCCCATACTTGCGCCTGAAACTCATAAAACCACTTGGCCAGCTTCGCAATTTCTGAAGGCGGCAGTTTAGCAATGGCAGATTCGATTTCGCTGATGCTCATGTTGCGAATGTATCGCACTTTCTGTTGCAGCAGCAATACCGAACAGCCGCCGCACAATCACTCACCCGCGCAACAACGGCTGCGCTTCGTTCGCGCGGACATGCGCGGGGAATTGCCGGTGCGTACTCATCAGGAAAGCGCAGGTACTCGGACGCAGGGCGTTGCCGTGCGTGGCAGCGAGGCGGGCCAAGCGGCTGAAGACGGATGCGCCGTAGTAGTAACCGTCGTGACAACTAATCAGCACGTCTGCCGTGTGGCGCACGCGCGGTTCGTGCAGGGCGGCGTGGAGGTTGGCGAGCGCGTCCGGGTATTTATGCGCGGCGGTCTGCGCGAGCCAAGCGGCGTCGGAAGCGAAGCCTTGCCCGTCTAGTTCTCCGCTCCCCACTAAAGCGCAGAGCGCGGTTGAAAGCTGCAAGGGATCGCCGTCGATAGGTTGATAAGCATAACGCGGACCGTGACCGTTTTCGGCTCGTTCGATGCGCGCTGAACCGCGTGTGCTACGCACGATGACTGCCGTTGCGCTGTCGCGATAGAGACTAAAATCCACGCCTTCAAGCGTCGTGAGGGCGTCGGAGAGTTCCGCCGGGTCGGTCTCATCGGCGCAGTAGAGCGCGGCATAACCGCAGAGTCCGAAGGCGGGAGCCGCGACGCTGTGTCGTCCGCGCCCGCGCAGGTTGTCAAGTACTTCGTAACCGTGGCGGCGCAGGTGCGTCTGCAAGTGTATTTTCTGATTCTCTTCGAGGTTCATGCCGTGATCTGAGAACAACACGATCTCGGTCTCCGCGCCGCACCAGTCTTGAATCTCTGTGAGAATCTGATCGAGCGCTTGCAAAGCGATCTGAAGTTTCTGCGGGCCGCGAATGTGGAGCAATCCATCTGTGCCTTTGAGAAAAGCGAAGAAGTCTCGATCTTGCGGCGCGGCCTTGAAGCGTTCGCGGAAGCGGTGCATGTCCGCGCGCCACACGGCATCGGGCGCGACATAAACCAAAAACTCGAACGGCAGCGGCTCTTGATAATCAAGCTCGTCCATGTAGGACGAAGGCACTTTGTCCGGCGTGCGCCGCCCGATGTATTTCCGCACGCCGCCGCGCAGCTCTTGGCAGTCGCGATCAAAATACAGACTTTCATAACCGAGCGGTGCAGACGCTCCGAGCATCGTGGAGAGCGCGATATTGGTCATCGTCGGGAACGGCGAGAGCAAGCTCGCCGGATCGCCAAAGCGCGCGAACAAGCCGCGACTTTTCGCCACACGGATCACTGCGAGCGGCACGCCGTCCAGACACAGCAGCAAGCGGCGTGGTCGTGTTTTCCCCGCCCCGTTTATGTTCTTCATTTCATTATTTCTCATCGCCCACATTGCTCGCTGCCTCTGCACCGCCCGACTCCTCGACTTTGGCCTTGCCGTCCGTTTTCTTGAACGGCTCTTTCAAACCGCGCTTCGCCTCTTCGTGCGAGTCATAAACATTCGGGCTTTCCAAAACCAGCTTGTACTGCGCCAGCGCGTCGCTACGTTTGCCCGCCAAGTCGAGCGACTGCGCGGCGCGCAAACGTGCGAAAGTCGCTAGATTCTTCTCCGCGTTCGCGACGGTTGCCGCCGCCAAAAATTCTTTCGCCGCGCGCTCGTGTTGGCCGGCGACGAACAACGCCTCGCCGTACTGAAAATGAATCTGATCGAGTTGCCGCGCCGCCCGCTCGCGCAGCAGCGCGTCGAACATCGCGAAAGCCTCGCGCTCGTAATTCGCCGTCGCCGCGGCGTTGCCCGCCCGTCGCTCGCTGGCCGCCTGCGATACCAGCGCATCGGCGGTCTCCAACTTGAACAAATAATTGCGCGGATATTTCGCTGCCAGCTCCCGCGCATACTTCAGCGCGTCCGCGTAACGTTTCTCGCGCTTGTAGAGCGTCATGAGGACGACCCGCGCTTCGTCGTTTGACCACTGCCCTTCGGTCACGACGCGCTCTAACATCGCCAGCCCCTTCTTTTTCGAGCCGCGCGTGCCGGTAAACGTCGCGATCACTTTGACGAGCGGCGGCAGACTGCCGGCCACATACTCGTACATCCCGATGCTCAGTTCCGCATCGTGAAAGTTGGGATCGAGTTTCAAGACCTCGCGATGCTTGTCCACGGCGTCCGAGCCGGCGCGCAGGGCCGACATAAAACTGCGCTCGACCGCTGCGGCGAAGGCAGCTCGGAGGCCCTGCGTTGAGCCGAGATAGTAGAGAGCTTCCACGTCCTTCGGATTCTTTTTCAAGCGCGCTTCGGCGAGCGTTCTCGCCGTCCGTGTCAACTCGCGAAACTGCGCGACCGCTTTCGGATCGGTCTTCTCCTCCGACTCTTTATAAAAAGATTCCGTGTTGTAGAGACCAGACTGCAACCGGCGCGAGCTATTCAAAGTCTTCAACCACAGCCCCGTCGCAAGTAGCTGCGGCCCCGCCGGATGCTCCGGGTAGAGCCGCGCGATCTCCGCGAACTGCTTCTGCGCCCCCTCGTAATCAAGGTTGTAAAGCGCCAACACACCCGCGCGCCGCAACTCATCCATCCGCGCATTACTCGCCGGCACGCTCGCCAATTGTTGCGGCATTGCTGGCCGTCCATGCGCCAGCCCATACACCGCCAAAACGACGAGGACGGCCAACACATTGACGTGAACCCAAAATAGAATGTTGTGCATTCGACGTTTCATTGCTACTACTCCAACCGTTATTCGCGCTAACGCGCTCATTGCGGACGAGACGTCCGCGCTCCCAGCAGCGCGTTAGTTTTACTCTCCGACTTCCTGTCTGACAACGAGATGGAACATTTTCTTATGAGAAACTCTCCAAGTATTTGACGCCCGCGCCGGTGTTGAAC